>NZ_JBGFSP010000004.1:0-300000 GCF_041227145.1 Bacteroides sp. AN502(2024)
AATGCTGGAGGCCTGCGGGCTTGACGTCCGGAAAGTGAGCATAACGGAAGATAACATTATAACAGTGGAATGATGGAAGTAACAGTAAAGGACAGACAGAGCCTGCTCGACATGGCCGTGGAGACTTCGGGCAGCATGGAAGCCGCTTTCAGGCTTTCCGAAGCAAACGGCATAAGCCTGACAGATACCTTGCAGGACGGGCAGGTTCTTGATACGGTTGCCGTCGAAAATGCCGACACGGTGCGCCGTTACAGTGTGCAGAACCTGCAACCCGCCACGGCATTGAGTGCGGACGAAATGGCCGCACTCGCACAGGAGGGCATCAACTTCATGGGAATAGAAATAGATTTTATTGTAAGCTAAATAATTGGGATATGGCAAGAACAATCTCGGACATAAAAGACAGTATGACGACCGACTTCATGCGCAATTCGGATGTTGCGCGCGCCTATGGTTTTGAGACGGGGACGGCTTTTTCCTCGCATTTCAGCAAGGTAAGCGTTGAGAGCCTGCTGTTCTATATCGTGGCTTGTGCCACATGGGTACTTGAAAACCTTTTTGACAGGCATAAAAAGGACGTGGAGGAACGCATCGAGGCTATCATGCCTCACCGCCCCAAATGGTACAGGGACAAGGTGCTGGGTTTCATAAAAGACAAAACCCTCGTTCCCGATACGGATCACTACGACACGGAGGGCATGAGTGACGGTGACATCGAGACCGCCCACGTGGTAAAATATGCCGCGGCCACAGAAAATGCCGATGCCTCCATCCTTACCATCAAGGTGGCGGGTGATGCCGGGGAAAGCGGCAGCCGCTCGATACCGATACGGAGGGGCAGCTTGCGGCCTACATTGCGGAAATAAAAGACGCCGGCGTGCGTGTGAACCTCGTAAACCGGCCTCCTGACGCATTCAATTGCGAGGCGGACGTATATTTTGACGCGATGCTGCTGTCCGAAAATGTCGAGACGGCCTGCCGTGAAGCCATTATCGCCTATATCGAAAACCTGCCTTTCAACGGTGAATACACCAACATGGCACTTGTGGATTGTCTGCAAGCCATCGACGGGGTGCGCATTGTCGAGTTGCGCGGGTCTGAAACGATGGTAAGCGGCGAGGGTACGCCCACGAAGATAAACGCCCGTTACACACCTGCGTCGGGTTATTTCAAAGCTGGAAATATCAAACTTAACATGACACCTTACAAATGAGCCTCTATGACCTTAAAATAAAACGTCTGGCGTTGCTGTTGCTGCCCACGCACTACCGCAGGCCTCTGATTGCCGCCTTTGCGCAAAGCATGGTGCAGGGTGTGAACATCGTTTACGGAAATTTCATGCGCTGGCGTCAGGATAAGCAATACAGGCTGTCGCATAACGGGCAGGTGTGCCACCTGCGTGCCGTCCTGAATGACACGTTCGACCCTGTGGAACGCCGTATTCTGGTGGAGGACGAATGGAGCGTGTCATTGCAGGGACAACGCATTTTCCAACGCGAGCAGGAGCGGTTCATACTGCTACCTTCGCATATCATGGGAACTGCTTTTATCCTTAACCGCCGCGGCTTCGGTGGTGTGAATGGTTACGATTTTTGGGTCACGGTACCGATAAGCCTGCGCGACCGGGTGGATGAAAATCGTATGAACGCAATCGTGGACACTTACAAACTTGCTTCAAAACGTTGGACTATAAACTACAAATAAAAAAGATAATGGATAAAATCACAGGTAATTACCTGACACAGGGAAACAAGGATTTTCCGCTGGACTGTGAGACGCTGGACGCCTTGCAGACCAATATCGCGCTTGTCGCTATATTGGGCAACATCGCCGGCGACAAAGTAATCCTGCGCGGCTGCGACCTTTCACAGGACGGCACAAAGCGTTCCGAGGGTTATGTATTTGTACGGACGGCGGCTTTTCCCGCCGGTGAAGTTTTGCGTTTCGAGGGCGGTGCGGTCGGCAGCGGCATGTATGTGAAACAAGAGGATATACCCGTGACGGCGCAAGGATACGATTATCCGAAAGCCTACACGAAACGGACGCTTGCCGCGGGTGTGGGCTATGAAAATTTCAGATGGGAGGACTTCAAGAATGTGCAGACTTCTGACGCACTTAATCAGGCTATTGCCGACCTGAAAGAAGACCTGCAAGAGGAGGCGGCAAAATTCACCCCCGCACCTTTGGGTATCGTGCTGCTATGGGCGGGAAAAACCGAGCCTGACGGTTACGCCCTTTGTGACGGGCGGCAATTAAGCACAAAGGACTATCCCGACCTGTACAAGGCTTTGGGTACGACCTTTAACAATGCTTACAGTGCCAACGGTACACGGTACACTACGACCAGCGGCTTTTTCCGTCTTCCCGATCTGCGCGGCCGTTTTGTCGTGGGCTACCACGACAGTGATAATGACTACAAGACGAAAGGCACGGCAGGCGGTGAGAAAAAACATGCCCTTACCATCAATGAAATGCCGAACCATGCGCATACGTTCAAGGATTATTATTATCCGGAAGCCCACGACGGCCAGAACTACGACACCATCGTGACGAACAACAATATCGGGTCAAATGATACGGATTATGACAACAAGCATCTGTTCTATTACAGGCATGACACGGAAGGCAAGGGCGGTGGTGCGCAACATGAAAACCGTCCCCCGTATTATGTTCTGGCTTATATCATGCGACTTAAATAAATAATATCACAATGGCTATCAGATTACGTTCAACATTAAAACAATGGTTCAAACGCGGAAAATACCCGATTGAAGAACAGTTCGCGGACTGGATAGACAGTTTTCTGCATAAGACGGAAGACAAACTGCCCCTTGCCAACGTGGAGGATCTCCCTGAACAGCTAAATGCGAAATACGACCACTCCTCCGGTGTGGCTTTGGAAAAAAGACACAGTATGCTGCGCACGGAGTTCGACCAACATACAGCCGTGGCCGAGAAAGAGTTCAGGCGCGTTTCGGACGACATGGACGACTTGCAAGCCACGGACATACGACAGCAGGCGGAGATCGACACGGCCAACGCCGATGCGGAAAGCCTGCGAGGGTGTCTGCACCCCACGGATCCCTGCGCTTCTCTGGAAAGCACGTTTTCCGCTTTGGGCGCGAATTACAGCACGTTATGGGCTTTGGCGAATACAATTAAGACCTTTTTGGAAGCAAAGGACACGGCCGACAGTACGATCAACCGATGGCGGGAGATGGAAGCGTTTCTCCAAGGGGTGACCGATGCGGAGACGCTGACCGGCATGCTGGAAGAACTACGGAAAACCATCGCGACCGCTTGTCACGAAGAAATAAGCGATGAGACAAAACGTGCCACCGATGCCGAGGAAGGCTTGAGAAAGACCCTCGAGAACCTGCGCGACTCGCTTGCCGACCGCAGCTACACGCTCGACTTCGGGCAGACGGGAGTCGCCATTCAGGATGTCAACATGGAGGCGTATGCGGTGACGATGAAAGAGGTGCGTCTGTTCAACGTGGCACACCTGTGGATAACCGCCGGGAACACGGTACGCCGGGAGGTCGATCCCGAAAACCCGCAGGCGATACTGATTGAACCGGGACAACTCGCCACATGGGAAATCCAACGCGTCAACGAAGCCGCGGCGGCCGTCGGAATAAGATGTGTGATGAGCCGGCCTCACCGGCGTGCCTCTGATGTATAATCTCTAAACCAATATCGAATGGAAATCAAAATAAAAGAAGGAGTGACGTGGCAGACAGACCCCCACACTTCGCAAACCGAATCCGCCATGAGGTGGATATACGAAGAAATCTATCCTCTTCTGGCCATGAATACCGAAGAAACGGGAAAGGTCATGCCTCAAACCGACCGGTTCGGGCGCCCCATAAGGTGGGTGATTGAAAATAAGGCGTGGCGTGTAACCATCCGCCGCGAGTATATCGACCCGCAACAACCCACATGGGGACGACGCGGGGATGTCATCAATGTGGAAACGGTGAAAGGAGGTGAGGAATGAGACCTTATTTGTGGCGGACACGAAACGCCCGGTGTGTCTATGTGGACTCATACGCGGGAAACGACCTCATCGGCACAGGAACCCCGGATAATCCCTATCAGACACTGGGAAAGGCGTATAGGGGACACGGAACCGCGGCGAAAGAAATCATCTGCCGAGGACGATTCTGCGAGGACATGTCCGATGGAGACCACGATACCCGCATACAAGGAGACTACATGGGAGCGGCCACATTCGACGGGCAAGACACCTATCTCATTCATGGCTTCACGCTGAATGACATCATCGTGGAGAATTGCGCGCCGGCCACCTACACCGCCATGATACGATACGGCGCATGGGGATATGCCGGGGTGGGACGTGCCTGGGGAGGATATTTCGGGTGGACGCAGCACTCATGGGGTGTGGGCGACCATAGCGTTATCATACGCAACTCACCCTTATACATGGGGTGCATCGGCGGGAAAAGAGGCATACACCATGTGGTGATAGACAGCCCCAAGATCTGCGGAGATAGGAAAATATGCTATGCGGGTAATGGAGAAGTGTCTCACTTCACTGTCCATAACGTCCCCATCGGACACCGTAGGCGGGAATCGTACGGCATCGAAATTATCCGTACAAGCATTCTTGCCCGGTGCGATTTCTACGCCGACGAACCGTTGCGTTTCGAGGAGTGCCTGTTCACTGCCGATTGCCGCTGGTTCCTCGACGGTGAGGAACTCATTACCGAAGCATCCGGGGGAGAAGCGCGACGTGACAGTCTGCTCGGGCAATGCCGCGGACGGGGTGTGAGAGAGGAACTCATGCCCGTGTTCACCCGCTGCATCTTCACAGCGCAAACGGCGGAAGAACTTTTTAACAATCCCGGAGCAGGTGATCTGACACTTCGAGCCGACAGCCCGGCCGCCAATCCCGCCGGATTCCTGCCGGGCATTACCGATTCCTATCTGGGTGCCTTGCCTCCCGCACTCTCCATACCCATCATGGATAACAGTATAGGTATAGCCGGCACATGGGACGAGCAGAGTGCGGCCGGCATACTCACCATTGTAGGCGGAGCCATCTGTCTGGATGAGACAAGCAGCGACACGGTGGGCGAAGTGCTCAGTAAAATCATCAGACTCGACACCGCACGGGCATCCGTTACCGGTATACTCGCATCGTTCACCTCCCTGTTCGGTTCGCACGGCATCGTACTCAACGACCGCCCCGTGACCGACCGCACATTCGCCCCCGGAGACCTCCTGCCGCAAGGCCGGTACGTAGTAGATGGAAACGTGGCATACCGCAACGCCGTTTATGTCACGGGAAACGTGCTGGCGGTTGACGAGGAGGGTACCACGTTCGTATCCGGGCTTAACGGCACGGATACGGGTACACTTCACACACTCGAAGACCCCAACATCGAAAACGTGTGCTACCTGCGCTCGACCCCCGTCATATTCTCCACGCTGCAGGCGGCAGACTCCCTGCAAAGCGGTGGTGTCTATCTCAACACGGGTGAGAGCCCCATCCGATACCGCGGACGGACCGTTGTGCCCGACGAGAGTTTCGTGGCGGCCAACGATACCGACACATTCATACCGCCCGCCGATGATCCCGAATACCGCATCGCCATCATGTTCGACGACACACGGGTGCCCGCACAGCCGTGGATACCCGCACAACTCTTCGGCGACTACTTTGTCTGCAAGTCCGGCGGCGTGGTACAGTATGATGATGACGGCATCCCCGTCTCCTCGGGTAACAACCGCTCCTATCAGCCTCAAAGCGATGGCGGATACGCCGAAAAACTGTGCAAGAGTGTGATGAACGACCGTTATTGCCAATTTAAAATAATAGCCCGTAAACAGTAAGCAATGAAACCGATCATCCGTACATTCTCAATTGGCGCATCACCGCGGACAGTCCGTGATGATTCCGCCATGCTGCGCGGTTTTGCGCTCCATGTCCACATGGCGACGGGGGATGAAGAAAGAAAAAACGGTATCATCCGCTCGTTCAACGTGCGGAGTGTGGCCCGATGCCATGCGCCGGAACAGTCACCGTATCTCTTGCGATCGTTCGTCGCTATCACGGCTCCACCCGACAACCCGCAGGAACCACTCATCGTGCGCCACCCGGCAAAAGGATCGTGAGGGAAATATTCATGAAACATTAAAACGCTATCAATATGCTGAATGATTAAAGAAAATCTGTTTGTCCTGAAACAAACCTCATCGCTCGGCGACCTGCTTATCAAACCCGTGACAAAGGAACTTGCCCGCCAAATGGTGCTTGAACACCATTATTCCCATAAATGGAACTTTGGCGGCTTTGGAGTGTTTAACTTCAGTATCTTCCGCGCCGATGAACCGGACAAATGCCTCGGTGTTGCGGTTTACGGTTACATGAAGAATCCCAAAGTAAGATTATTCCATCACCCGAGTCCGAAAGCGTGGATATGCGAATTAAACCGTTTGTGGATTGGCGACTGCCTCGGGAAGAATGCGGAAACCGTGCTAATTGCCGCCAGCATCAAGTTGATCCGCAAAATGGATGAGAATATCGTGGCTATACAAAGTTTCGCCGATGGTCGTTTAGGCTGCGGAACAATTTACAAGGCGGCCAACTTCAAATATTACGGCTTTCATTACACGCGTTTTCTGCGCAATAGGCGAACGGGCGAGTTTATCCATAACCAAATACTCACAAATACGACATCACCATCCGGCTACGTGCGTTCAAATGTAGCCTTCTTGCTTGGTGACCTGGATGTGTTCGTGGTGAAAACCTACCGTTACATTTATCCTTTGTGCAAGCATTTTCAGTTTAAGATGAAAGAAAAGCCTTATCCCGAATATGACAAAGGGATGGAACAAATAGAGTGGCAAAGAGACAGGCACAAGATAAAGGCAAACATTGTTCGCCTGCTTGATAAGCTGGTTACATAAAAGGCTTGCTAACGGGGCAAACCTATGCAAAACGATCTCTTAATTACTAAGCAAAGATAGTGGTTTTCTACGAATTGAACAAATAAAGTGCAGACAAAATGCAGATGAAAAACAACGTTTTTCGCGCTTTTTGCATATGTTCAAAAGGCATTTAATTACCGCTTGAATGGTGATTAAATGCCTTTGCTTTGATGGGCTGAAAAAATAGTGAAAATTGTACGTTTCGTTTTAGAAAATTGTACGTTTCGTTTTCGCGATTATATTACCACCCGAAATATTTTTCACCACTCTTTATTATCTTCTGATATTTAGTGAGATAGCGTGATACTCCATTCACGCTATCCACATCCTTACCACCCGTATCCGGGATTAACTTTGCACTGTTCGAACGAAACAAAAAAGCCCGTGCGCAGGGCTTACAGTACAAACGTTAAATTCATTCCAACATGGAAATCAGAGAACTTTTATCAAAGCCCGTATGGCAGATGACGGGAGAGGAATTCATATTACTGAACCGACACGCCCTTCAGGAAAGGGAAGCGAGAGCAGCACAGCCCGCAGCCGATACGGAAAAGAAATACGTGTACGGGATAGGCGGCATAGCACGCCTGTTCGGGTGCAGTATGCCCACAGCAAACCGCATCAAGAAAAGCGGGAAGATAGACAGAGCCATTACGCAGATAGGACGCAAAATCATCGTAGATGCGGACATGGCACTCGAACTGGCAGGACACAAAAGCGGGGGACGCAGATAAGGAGGTACGGACATGGAGTACAGAGAAAGAAAAGAAGTCACACCCGAAGCGGCGGTGATACTGTGGTAAGCCTCACGGCTCGACCTTTCGGAAGACTACGAGAGGGCACCCGAAATACTGAAAGTACACGGTTCCGTCATAGGCACGCTGGGGAACTTCAGCGCATCAATCGGAAAAGCAAAGAGCAAGAAAACGTTCAATGTTTACGCAATCGTGGCGGCTGCACTGAAAAACGGGACAGTGCTAAGCTACACGGCGGAACTGCCCGAAAACAGGAGGAAAATACTCTATGTGGATACCGAACAAAGTTCCTACCACTGTGCGAAAGTGGCAAAAAGAATATTGCGTATGGCGGGACTGCCGACAGGCAGGAACCATAAAGACCTTGAATTCCTTGTCCTAAGGAAGTACACGCCCGAGGAACGAATAGCAATCGTGAGGGAGGCTATTTACCGCACCGAAAATGTAGGGCTGGTAGTCATTGACGGAATACGGGATATGGTGTACGACATCAACAGCCCCAGCGAGTCCACGAAGGTAATCTCCCTGCTGATGACATGGACGGGGGAAAGACACATACACATACACACCATACTGCATCAGAACAAGGGGGACGAGAACGCAAGGGGACACATCGGAACGGAGCTTAGCAACAAGGCCGAAACAGTGCTGCAAGTGGAGAAGGACGAGAAGGCCCCCGACATCAGTACGGTCAAGGCAGCACATATCAGGGCGATGAACTTCGAACCGTTCGCATTCCGCATCAACGGGGAGGCATTGCCCGAACTGCTGGACGAATACCTGTTCAAACACAAGGATCCGGGAAAAGGGAAAAGGGAGAAGTTCGACCCCTACAAGGACATCACAGAGAAGCAGCACCGCATCGCACTGGAAGCGGCATTCACACTCAAAGATGAATACGGCTACAAGGAGCTTGCGGAAGAATTGAGGAAAACCTACGCCTCTGTCGGTGTCATGCTTGGGGGAAACAGGCTGACAGACCTCATTACAGTACTGAAAAACAAACGGATGATAGTACAGGAGAACGGCAGGAAATACACCTTCAAACCCGATTTTCACTATTAGCGGTATTGTATGGGAACCACTTTACTTTAGTCCCGTACCATATATATACGGAAGTAAAGTAAAGTAGATATAGCCCGTAATATACAAAAAGATACGGGCGAAAAAAATAATATTCACACTTGACAAGAACAACGGTATGACAGTACGGAAAAGGGTATGGTCTCATACCCGACCTCCACCATGACGGCACAGACCGGAAACCGCTTTACTTTAGCCAGGGGCATATATATAGCAAAGTAAAGTAAAGCGGATGCAGCCCGTAACACATGAAAGGGTACGGGCGAAAAACCCAAAAACAATATCTACTTAAAACAGAAATATGATGAATATGAATGAAGCGAAGCAGATACGCATAGAGGAATATCTGCACAGTCTTAGATACAGTCCGGTAAGGCAACAGGGTGGTAGTCTATGGTACAACTCACCGTTCAGGGACGAACAGGAACCCTCCTTCAAGGTGAACACCGAACGCAACCTATGGTATGATTTTGGCACAGGCAAAGGTGGTAATATCATCGCACTGGCACAGGAGCTATACGCATCCGACAGTCTGCCCTACCTCTTGGAAAGGATAAGGGAGCAGGCACAAAACGTGCGCCCGGTCTCTTTCTCTTTTGGCAAGCAACCCTTATCAAAGCCGAGTTTCCGGCAGTTGGAGGTAGTACCGCTCTCCTCTCCCGCCCTGTATGCCTACCTGCGGCAAAGGGGAATAAATACGGAACTGGCAAAAAGAGAATGCAGGGAGGTCCGCTATCTGACCGGGGAAACCCCATACTATGCTATAGGCTTCCCCAACCGTTCGGGAGGATACGAGATACGCAACAAGCATTTCAAGGGATGCATAGCACCGAAGGACATCACCCATATACGGCAATCGGAGCCGAAGGAGGCATGCTACATTTTCGAGGGATTCATGGACTACCTCTCTTTCCTCACCCTGCGGCTGGAAAGGTGTCCCGACCGTCCCGAACTTGACGGGCAGGACTACATCGTACTGAACTCGACTTCCGACCTTTCCAAAGCAATCCGACCGTTGGGCGGTTATGAAAGCATCCATTGTTTCCTTGACAACGACAAGGCGGGAATGGAGGCCGTCCAGGAGTTGCAAAAAGAGTACGGGCTGCGCATACGGGACGCATCGCACATATACGAAGGGTACAACGATCTGAACGACTTCCTGCGGGGTAAAAGGTCAGGACAGGCGCAACGGCAGCAAGAGAAACCGGAAGCGGGAAAAAGGCAACGGCAGACAGAGCAGCCGAAGAAGAAAGGCAAAGGGATCAGGATGTAGCCGCACAGCCACCGGATGACTTTTAAAAAAGTCATAGCTCATTAGGGCTTTTTCTTAACGCAATGCACACATTGCTAAAAAGCCCCAACGAGCCATAGGGGCGCCGCCCCTTTGGAAACCCCGTCTGCCATGCGGCATAAAGGCAAGGCAAGGGAAGTATTAACCTGAAATTATTGACAGTTATGGGATATGCAGTTTTGCATCTGGAAAAGGCAAAAGGGACGGACAGCAGGATGTCCGCACACATAGAGCGCACCGTTCACCCGAAGAATGCGGACAGAACACGCACGCACCTGAACCGGGAGCTCGTACAGTTTCCCGAAGGGGTGAGAAACCGCACGCAGGCGATAGCACCCCGGATAGAAACGGCAGGCATCAGACGCAAGGTGAGCGCCAATCAGGTGAAGGCAATCCGGATACTCCTTACCGGAAGCAACAAGGAGATGAAGCAAATGGAAGCGGAAGGACGGATTGAAGACTGGTGTAACGACAGTCTGAAATGGATCCGGGAAACATACGGGGTGCAGAACCTCGTATCGGCAGTACTGCACATGGACGAGAAGACACCGCACATACACGCCACAGGCATACCGATAGTGACCGGAGAGCGAAGGAAAGCCGGACAGGAAGAACAGAACGGGAAGAAAAAGTACAGAAAGAAGAACCCGCAGGACGTGAGGCTCTGCGCAGATGATGTAATGGCAAGGCACAGGCTAAAACACTATCAGGACACTTATGCCCAAGCCATGAACAAGTACGGCTTGCAGAGAGGCGTGGACGGCTCATTGGCAAGGCATATTTCCACCATGCAATACTACAAGCAGCTGGTGGAGCAGCAGGACAGCCTGCAAGAGAACATAGAAAACCTGCTGGGGCTGGAAGAGGAAGCAATGAAAAAGCTGAAGCAGGTAAAGGGGGAAATCAACGTGCAGAAAATGAAGGGGCGGCGGTGAACGCCACCACAGCCATAGCGGACGGGGTGAGCTCACTTTTCGGTAAGCATTCGGTAAACCACGTTGCAATTTTTGTGAAATTAGTTCCGAATCGGTGCTATTCGTAGTCGATTCGGAACTAATAGTATCTATTCGGAACAAGTTTGATTGGATTTTACCCAATTACGTGGTAGAAGTTCTTCCATATTCTTCTCATCCCTTTCATAATATGGAATTTTGCTCAGGACATCTTCCATCCAGATTCTGGGGTCTACTTCTGCTGATTTGCAGGTTGAAATCAGTGAGTATACGATGGCAGCCCTGTATGCTGATGCATCGTTTCCGCAGAACAGATAGTTCTTTCTTCCCAAAGCCAAAGGTCTTATGGCATTTTCTATACGGTTGTCATCAATTTCGATTCTTCCGTCGTTTACGTATCTGGAAAGTCTTGGAAGGAGCGTGTACGTATATTCGATGGCTTTACCCATACGGCTTTTAGGAAGCACTCTAAGATAGGTGTCCTGCAGCCACTTTTCAAATTCAAGTATCAGCGGATAGGCCTCACTGATACGTTTTTCCTTACGCTCTTCAGCTGTGAGCCCTGCATCATTGGCTTCAGATTCTATCTTGTACAACTTGCCGATGTAGTGTATTGCCTGTGTGGCCAGGGTCCTGTTCTCTTCCAGGGCATCCACGTACTTCCTTCTGACATGTGCCCAACAGCCGACCATAGTGATTCCTTTCACCTGCTCAAACTGTTCGTAAGCTGCATAGCCGTCACATTGCACAATGCCATGGTAACATCCCAGCAGTTCACGGGCTACAGTCCCCGAACGGCTGCCACGGTCATAATGGAACATGACGTCCCCCGTGATGCCGTCGCGTACGCACCACTCATACCCCTTTTTCGCCTTATGTTTCTCATTGTCCAGCACAGGAATGACACTCTCGTCCACTTGTATATACTCACTGGAGAGTATCTTCTGTTTGAGCAGGTTGTACAGCAACCTGAGTTTCTCCACCGCCATTTCATACCATCCGCACATGGTAGATTCGCTTATGCTGATTCCTGATTCGCGATACTGCTGTATCAGACGATAGAACGGGAGATGATACATGAACTTGCCGATGATAATGTCTGTCAGGACCGAGGCGCCTGCCATACATTTACTGACCGGAACAAGAGGTAGAGGGTGAATCAGGATCTGTCTTTCCTCGGGGTATTTCTCCATATCGGACTTACTTATCACTTTGTGACGGACAGTCTTCAGGATATACAATTTTGCCGGAACACGTTCCAGGCGTGAACTCTCTTCCTTTCCGATTTCAATGAAATCATCCTTAAGCCTGCCTTCCTCGTCTGTTGTCCCTTCGGGGTAAAGATCAACAACCTCTACCGCAAGAGAAGATGTATCCAAGGGCTTGCGGGCCGGCTTCTCCTTGACTTTTATGGTTCTGGTGATTTCTTCATCGCTTTTGCGGACTTCCTCCTCCATCCGGGATATTTCCATGGAGGACATTTCAGCTTTTGAGAACAGGAACAGTTGGTTGGGATCAAGCGGAAGATTCTTCTCGCTCATCCGGCCAAAGACTTTTTTCCGAAGCCAGTACAGCGACTGTTCCAGTGAGGAAACCCTGCTGATAAGCGCCGCTTTATCCTGACGGAGCTGCTCTAATTCTTCCAATAAGGCTTTTTCCTGTTCCTCCGTAAGCATCTGCATCTCATTTTTTCACAATGTAAATATACTAAAATCCAATGACATACAAAAGCAAACAGAGTAAAAAATCCGATACTATTTTCGAAGTTTCTGCAGGTTTTCAAGTCTCGTGCGACGGGAGTCACGGGCTTCCATGATACCCTCCACTATCATGACAAGTTCCCGCCATTCTATATTTGTACAGACCTCATTGTCGTTGGCAGAATCAGGTTTACCTAAGGTACCGGCTTCCAGAAGTTTGGAATATAACACCATGCCGCCAGGCTCCCAATGCAGGAGTTTTATACGGTCACGGGCACGGTTTATGAAGATATACACGTTGCCGTTACAGGGGTCCTGACCCATGGCGTCGGTGATGATACCGCTGAGGGTATGGAAGCTTTTGCGCATATCAGTCGGGCGGTTATACAACAGATAGCGCATACTGTCATTAAGGCTGAACATGGCTGCAGGACCGGATGATTGAAAACAGTTCCTTTTCATTTAGCTCACCACAAATGCGTATGGCACTACCGGCCGGTGTACGTATTTCTATCTCTTTCAATCCGCTTGGCGTGGTCGGTGTACTTTTCTGTTTCCGTCCGGTTGTACCGGCAAATGAAGGAACCGGAACAAAAGATCCGCTATGCGGAAGCTCGATAAACTCACCTTGAGCCGTTTTACCAGATGATTGCTCGGCGGCATAACGGGATTTGCTGTCATAAAACCGCCATACAGGGATATTGAGTTCCTCTAATCTTGACTTATAAGTCACTTTGTGCTCTTTGCAGTAGTTCATTATTTCTACTACTTCTTCTCGTGTCATCATAACTTGGCTTTTTGGACGTAAAGTTAATGATGGAAGGTGGAGACGAAAATACGTGGTTTACCGAATGCTTACACTTTTCGGAGGCAGCAAGGTTAAGAGGCTGGAAGCGGAGAATGAAAATTTGAAACGGAACATTGTGAATCTGCAAAAGCAGGTGCAAGCCGAACAGAGGGAGCAGACAAAAATGGAAAACCGTCACAGCAGCGAGATAAACAGAGTTGACCGGAGCTACCGGCAGAAAATCGCAGAATACGACAATCGGCTGGAACTGATAGACACCTACTTCCCTATCGTAAAGGAACTGATGCCCATAGCAGAACAATGTCGGGAAGTGGGCTTCACCGAAGAACTGACAAGACGAATTGTCAGACTGCAACCCGTGGAGTTCAAGGGAAGGCTCTATTCAAAGGAGTACAAGGAGAAGTTCAGGACGGAGCACTCAACGGCAACAGTGGAGAGGAACCCGCAGGAGAAAGGAAAATTCAGGCTGTGCATTGACGGAATACCCATACTCGATTGGTTCAGGAAGAAATTTCAGGAAATTAAAGAAAAGTTAGGGCTAAACACACCTGTTGAAAACAAGCAACGAAAAGGATTGAAAATATAACTACTTAATAACGAGAGGCTATAAATTAGGGACATTCATTAAATATTATAAAATGAGCCAACTAATTCATACACAAATTATTGCGAATTAGTTGGCTTTTTAGTATCTTTAGGTATTCCCCCGAAAACAAGGTTTGACGGCCCAAACGGGGGAAATTCCCCAACTAAGATATGGCTAAGATACAAAAAATTTCAGAAATCCACCCAACTTTGGGCTTTACAGAATTTGATATTCTGGAAAAATACCGCAAGAGTTTTCATGAGAGTGAGCTTGGCAGGCTTCATTCGGTCTTTCCATTTGATCGTATGGCAAAAGCCGCAGGCCTGTCTGAACAACGTTTGGGCCGCAGGAACATATTCAGTCCTTCCGCAAAGATCGCCCTTATGGTCCTGAAGGCATACACCGGATTCTCCGACAGGAAACTGGTGGAACATCTGAACGGGAACATACACTACCAGATGTTCTGTGGAATCATGATCCCCCCGTCCCTTCCCATAACCAACTTCAAGATAGTCAGTGCCATCCGTAATGAGATAGCATCCCGCCTTGACATTGATTCTTTCCAGGAGATCCTGGCTTCACACTGGAAACCTTATCTTGATAACCTTCACGTCTGCATGACCGATGCCACATGCTATGAGAGCCACATGCGTTTTCCTACGGACATGAAACTCCTTTGGGAAAGCATCGAATGGCTCTACAGGCATATATGCCGGCATTGCAGGGATCTGGGCATAAGGCGTCCGCGCAACAAATACAGGAATGTGGCGGAATCCTATCTGTCCTACTGCAAGAAAAGAAAGAGGAGAGCTTCAAGGACAAGAATGCTTAAGCGCCGTATGATCAAGCTTCTTGAAAAGCTCCTCAGTCAAAGGGATGGGCTCCATAGCGAGTACGGTGCTTTACTCCGATATACGCAGGATTACCATAAGCGTCTTTCCATCATCAGAAAGGTGCTTGTACAGGAAAAGGAAATGTTTGAAGGGCGAAAAGTCAGTGACCGCATCATCAGCATCGACCGTCATTATGTACGTCCCATCGTCAGAGGCAAGGAAACCAAGTCCGTCGAGTTCGGTGCAAAGGTCAATAATATACAGATAGACGGCATATCGTTCATCGAACACCTCTCGTTCAAGGCTTTCAATGAGGGGATACGCTTGAAGGACTGTATCCGTATGCAGCAGAAGCTGATGAATGTAAGGGTAAGATGTGTGGCTGCCGATTCCATATATGCCAATAATGCCAACAGAAAGTTCTGTACTAAATATGGGATATCCACATCCTTTGTGCGCAAGGGAAGGGAGGGCAAAGATGAGCCTTTGAGGAAGCTGCTTAGAAGCGAACTCTCAAAAGAAAGGGCCACACGGCTTGAAGGAAGCTTCGGCACTCAAAAGCAACATTACTCGCTCGCAAGGATAAAGGCAAGGAACAAGAAGACGGAAATCCTGTGGATTTTCTTCGGAATACATACAGCAAATGCCATACTGGTGATTGACAAGATCAGGAACAGAACGGGGAAAGCTGCATGATATGAGTTTACTGAAAGAATCAGAAGAGGTCAGAAGACTTCTTCCGGAACTTCATGTATTGTCAGATAAGAGTATATGAGAATATACAGAAAAATGACAATAATAATGGCATATGAAGTGATTATACTCTATCATCTTCATATGCCATGGTATTTGGGGGGAACATTTACTGAATATTCCAAATTATTAGTGCCAGTAAAAGAATATACTTTTACTGGCACCTGTTAAATGCAAATTGACACTCTAAATCTAACAAATTTAGAGAAATCTATTCTTCACTCGGACAATATCAGAAAACATAACCAACTCCCAATACCAACCTGGAAAAATCTTTATGTGTCACATAATACTGTAAATATACATTTATATGGTTTATAAATCTAATACCGACTTGTGGAGCCACTGCAAAGTGAAACTTATGACCTTCATTGAAAACTCCCACATCTATATTATCAATTGAAACACCAGTCCCTAAACCAACATAGGAATCAACAGATTCATTCCGTAAAAAATGATAATTAGCTGTCGGCATAAGAGATAAAGATCGTCCATTAAAAGGAGAATTAGAAGTATTATTCAGTACAATTGTGTAACTTTCATAACCTAATTTTAGATTTACACTTAACGGATTGGTGGAAAACCTATATATTCCATTTAAATAAAACCCAACATGATTTTCCTTATATCCATTCTTTTGTAGCCCAATTGGATAGTTGGCGCCTAATTCAAATCTAAATTTCTTTCCTTGTGCTAACACCAGCCCAATATTGCATATAAATAACAAAAGAAGTAACATATATACTTTTTTCATAACCAATTTATTTTTTCTTAATAATCATACCACCCCACCTATTATTAATTTTTCCAGCAAGGATAACCTCACCAGCTACCATACGCTTCACTGGAAGCTCCCGCAATCCATTCATAAAATCAATAGCCGATTTTAATGAAAATGGATTTTTAATAATATCACTTGAAACATAAAATTTAACTCCCGAACTAAAAACTTTTCTGACTTGCTCTGTGTTATATTCATTCACTTGATTATCAAAAATAACAACATATACTTTAGATTGCGTTAAAATACGTATGGCCTGCGTTTTATTACTAACACTTACCCCTAAAAGTTTTTTAAGTTCGGGGATAGCAGCTTTCAAACCCATACCTGCAAACTTCATTATATCTTTATCCGTAAATTCTAAACCACATATATCTAAACAGAATAGTTGTTTACCTATTCCATTCATCGTTAACCGAACATTTTCACGTAAAAGAGTGGGCTTTTTAGGTATTTGAAGAGTATTGGGAAGTTTAGTTTTCATCTCTAAAACAATACCTCTATATGTTATGCTAAGTTCTTCTGCACGTACTCCCTTCCAACCATTCAATTTTCTTAAAAACCCTCCTCTCTTTTTTCTCATCGCAACATAAGTACCTACTTCAGAATATACTCCATAATCATAATCATATAAAGAGCCTTTTACTCTAAATCCTTTCATAAAATTATGATGTTTAACAGACCTATCTCCAAAAATCTTACCTAAAACTTTACCAACAGCGGTATGGCTCTCGCTGGAGAAGTGTGGAAAAGTATGATAAGGTATGGCTTCCGTCACGGTTCGTGTCATTACAGAAATATCATTGTTATCGCTTTCACCTGATTCTTCATAACCAGAAGCAGAATCGTATGAATTAATTAAATTGACATTTGGAGTTATTGGTATCACATGACTGTCAACTGTAAATTTAACCGCATCTTCTTGCAATTGCCTATATGCTACCTCTAACTCTCCAACATTCCGTAAGTTAGTACAAAGAGTTCCAAAGTGTGTTATTCTATAAACAGAATCATTCACCTGAATTTCCCCCTTAGAATTCAACAAACGAGCAAAATTCTCATTAGGAACAATATCTTCATATTCTAATACATCATAATACGAAAGAGCATTCTCTTTTATATAATTTCTCTCTTCAATAGAAAATTGAGATAAAATTGAATCGTCCTCATTTACTACATCCATTAAAGAAATAAATTCTGCATTTACACTTCTTGTTAGAGGTTGGCCATTCTCTATTATACCTTTAAGTTCTTCCTTATTTGAAAATGCCAAGAAAGAAGATGTTGACCGCAAAGGAGTAGGTAAATCATTTGACAACTCTGAATCATCGGTGCAAGACGATACAAATAATAGGAATAAACTTCCTAAAAAACAGGTTACAATTGGTTTTTTCATAAAATAATAATTTAGTGTATAATAAAATAAAAAATAAACTTATTCATAAATTCATTATAATACAATTTTCAAGAAACGACACAAATAAAAATTTTATTATTCTTTTTTTCGTTATTATGATAGTAACAAGACAGAATTATTGGAAATATTCCCTACGACTAATAAGTTAATAAAACAAAAAAACAGGTATAAAACTATACTTTCTAATATTCTCTCCTTGAAGAATTAAACCTAAATATGCCTCATTACCTTGAAGTGGTAATTGGCAAAATCGACAAATATACGCACTATTTCAACATGATTAAGTTAATAAAAACACCTTAAAAATCAAAAGTACCATGCTTATAAGAAGAACGAGGAGATATATAATAATCCTCACCCGGGGTCTGGGGTTGTATAAAATCTTGTCTGAATATTTCCATAGGATTATCTGTAATCAAATTTGCATCATGGGTATATATGTTAAAATAACATTCTGGATCTGTTTTTTGGTTATATGGTCCTTCTCCCACAAAAGTGAATTTGTAAAAACCGATTTTTTCCCCGTCTTTTCTGACCGTAAGAAACCAGACATTACCAGTACTTATCGTTTTAAATCTCAATCCATTTAATGATGAATAAGTTTCCTCTATAAACTGATCATTCAAATATGTTTGTTTTTTACAAATAAAAGGCAATTCAAATTTCCCACCTTCAGCTGGTAGAACAAAAGGATTCTGTTCCGAATAGATTTTATACACAAATGTCAACTTCCCTTTATCTATAATTAGGGGAATTTTTTCTACTTTTATGCCATTAATAGTAGAGTAAGAAATCTGTAGATCACCATTCAAAATTTTATCTTCCTTATTAATATTTGAGGTTATATTTAATACAATTTGATCGCCCTTTACTTTTGTCTCTATATCAGAAAAAAGAGTTTTATCAAATTCTATCGAAACATCCTTGGGAATAATCGGAACCTCTGAATCTAAAACATCATCTATTAATGTCTTTTGAAGAATTGTAAAAGTAATAGTACGTTTCTCCCCCAAGCAACTAAATGGTTTAGATACGTTATCACTTGGTAACACCTGATATTTAAAAATTTTATTATTTTCTTCTTTTTCACAAGAAAATAATGCTAAGGAAACGAACAAAAGAATGAATATTTTCTTCATATTAACACAGTTTGTTTTTTTTTGTAAATTAAAGAATTTTCCCTGTACAATAAAATACCAATTAATTGGTATTTTATCACAAATAACCATTCATGTATTTATTGTTTCAAGGTTACAACGACAGTAGATATTCCACCAGGAACACTGAATCCAAAGGAAATGGCAATCGGTTGTCGTATATCAATATTCTTATTCAATTGAACTTTATATTTGCCTCTTTGTATTTTGCTTATGGTCATAAAACCAAAGTCTATCTTTACAAGTATGCGATTCCTACAATGGAAAGTGGCCTTACTTCCGTCAGAAAGCTCGACAACAGTTACTTCCTTTGACATTATTCCTTTTGTAATCCTATATTCTTCCTGTCCCACAATTATAAATCCATACATATTGTAATCACCACATGCTATCTGAAAATAGGCTTCAGGGTGTTCCGGTGACAGGTCTATGTGACTCGGGGTAATACTTGACAATCTATTTCTCTCTTCATTAGAGCAAGAAAACATTAAAATTATTGCTATACATAACAATAGGTATTTTGTTGTATTCATTATGGCAAATATTTGGTTGTATGAATATTTAAAGCCTCAGTCTTGTACGGGGCATAGCATTCCTTCCAACGGGTATGTTGAAAACGATCCGCATTTTTACTGAACAATTATTTTATTTAAAAGGCTTTACCTTAACAGTAACCTTTTCTGTTTTATTAGCATGGTTATAAAACACATTACTACAACTCTGAAAGAGAATCAAACATCCGAACAATACAAATACTATTTTCTTCATAAATGATACTTTTTATTTAAACAATCCATATATTATTTCTTGTAACAATCCACCAAAATCCATTTCCACTTTATGCTTTTCAAATTTATAGTAAGGCATTAAGATAGGAGTAACTCCCCCACATTCAAAAGGATATTCACGATAACCCTTATACCTAATTCCGTTCCAAAAGAATCCGTTATATCGAAAGCAACACTGCCTCCGTAGTCATTACGGCTGAATGAAGTAACAGGAGTAAATAAAAAACCATCAAATACATGCAAACTCATTCGGGAATTAAAGGAGTAAGAAAGTTTACCCGATATACCAAATGTTTCATCCACACGGCGAGGGGTACTTAACTTCATTGCATGCAATGCAACATCAGCAAATAAATTATCTGACAATGATTTGTTATATCCAATAGCAGCATAGTTAAAAACACCAATACCAATTAAATTCATTTGGCGCCCCATGCCGTAAACGTGACCATTCCACAATGGTCCTATTACCCCCGACACATTATATTCCCCTTTATGTAAAGGACTTTGGTCTGTATAAAAGAACGGGTCACCCTTCTTGAACTGAAAAGTAACACCGGAATTTGTAGAAATAACAGAATTTCGATATCTCCCAATAGGATATTTTACCGAATCAACTGCAAAATCTTTATTAGAACGCAAATACCCTTCTCTCACAGGATTCATATTACCCCACCTCGACTCTTGACCATACGCATCAAGAGGAAAGTAAAACAGCAGCATAATGATCCAAAATAAAACAAATGCTGCAAAATTAATTAATGTAATCACCTTTCTATACATATTAATTGTTATCATTATACCCAAAGCATGAAAATAAAAGTATAACATACAAGAGCTGTAAACAAATCCACTATCAACACAATAAAATAAATCGTTTTTGCATCTTATCTTTGCGATATGTATTTATGCAAAAATATGTAAATTTCTTTATCAGTAAAATACCCATTAATTAGTATTTCATTGACAAAATGAAATGTACTTTAAAAGCCAAAAGTTATATTCAATTCATAACCTAAATGCCTATCCAATATAAATAATGCTTTTAGCACCAAGATACAAACAGAATAACACAAAATCAACCTTTAAAGGAATGTATTACTATTATAAAAGACAGAATTATTCGGGAGATTCCCTACTCTAAAAATGTTAAAGAAATAAAATGATATAAATAAATATTAGTATAACAATGTCATCAACGATACAATATCCCCTTTGTAAATTATACAATAAATAATAGCTAAGCAACCAAAGACAGTGCAAAGCCCAACAAGTAATAAAAGAACAAAGTATTAAATAAAGCAAAAACACCCAATTTTACTTTTTAGGCAATATTGTCCTAAATAAATTTTGAGCATGAGCTAACTGACTATACTGTTAAGTATAGCCTCGAGAGTTCAAAATCAATCCCCCCTAATCGTTTTCGATGGTTTCGGGAGGTGGTGTAAATGGTTGATCAAGCCATTTTTGGAGGTCGATTTTGGTAAATGTGTTCAGCCGGAGCGTGACCACAAGGTTAGCCAATGCCCATTTGTATCTTGCGATGTGCTTTAGCCATGTCAGAATCAGCATTGTAGTCATAGCAGTCCATATTTGGGTCTCTACGGCATTGCGGGATGTGCCGATAAAGCTCTTGATGCGTAGCAGTTGCTTGAGGTTGCGAAAGAAGATTTCTATGTTCCACCGAGCCTTGTACAGAGCCGCTATGCTTGATGCTGCCAATGTGAAGTTGTTTGTGAGTAACTCAATTTCAAAACCGTGTTCATCGTTCCATACTGCGATGCGACGTAAACGTTTGGGATATTTGGATTTGGCCGCCGAGAGTTCGAACTCGATTATTTCGTCAATAAGTACATTCTGAGCGTGTTTTTCAGGCAAAGGCAACTCCTCTATGGCTTTGTACCGGATATTGTCTTTATGACGCACTACAAAGAACACGTTGCTGCTGTCCCAATTATTCAGCAATGAGTAGTCACAGTAGCCTCGGTCGGCTACTACAATACTATACGGATGTAACTCAATATCAAAAGCAGCTTTGTTGTCGGTGGTTTTGCCATCGGTGATATTCACGAACTCCGGCAAAAGACTGTCATAGTCCAATAGCGTGTGCATCTTGACCGCCCCCTTGGTGGTAGTGTAATGTGCCCAGTCATATATTGACAGAGTCAATGACACCAATGTGGAGTCGAGCAGTTTTATCGGCATCTTGAAACGGAACTTTCTTCGTTGCCATAGGGCTTGCTGTCCGAAATACTGAAACAACGAGTAGAATATGCCGCGAAAAACCGAACTGTCTCGGTTGGCGTTCTGATATGCTACCGTTGACTTGGATGGTGCACGGTTGATTCCCAAATGATTGAGGTTGCCGGTGGCTGATTTCAGCCCGTTTGAGATATCTCTGACTGAATCACATCCTGAGAATTGGCTGAAAATCATGCTAACAAACTGACTCCATGTATTGTAGCCCTTACAATGCTTGTCTGACCCCGAAGATTTTATGATTTTCCTGATATTTTCTTTCGGGAGATGTGATATTACCTGTGCGAAAAGTGTTATATTTGCCATAGGAAGTAGATGAGTTGGTGGCTCGCTACTAAGGTAGTCATTTTACCTTAGTTCTACTTCCTTTTTATTTGTTCCCCCAATTTATTTAGGACAATATTGGGCTAAGATACAAAAAATTTCAGAAATCCACCCAACTTTGGGCTTTACAGAATTTGATATTCTGGAAAAATACCGCAAGAGTTTTCATGAGAGTGAGCTTGGCAGGCTTCATTCGGTCTTTCCATTTGATCGTATGGCAAAAGCCGCAGGCCTGTCTGAACAACGTTTGGGCCGCAGGAACATATTCAGTCCTTCCGCAAAGATCGCCCTTATGGTCCTGAAGGCATACACCGGATTCTCCGACAGGAAACTGGTGGAACATCTGAACGGGAACATACACTACCAGATGTTCTGTGGAATCATGATCCCCCCGTCCCTTCCCATAACCAACTTCAAGATAATCAGTGCCATCCGTAATGAGATAGCATCCCGCCTTGACATTGATTCCTTCCAGGAGCTCCTGGCTTCACACTGGAAACCTTATCTTGATAACCTTCACGTCTGCATGACCGATGCCACATGCTATGAGAGCCACATGCGTTTTCCTACGGACATGAAACTCCTTTGGGAAAGCATCGAATGGCTCTACAGTCATATATGCCGGCATTGCAGGGATCTGGGCATAAGGCGTCCGCGCAACAAATACAGGAATGTGGCGGAATCCTATCTGTCCTACTGCAAGAAAAGAAAGAGGAGAGCTTCAAGGACAAGAATGCTTAAGCGCCGTATGATCAAGCTTCTTGAAAAGCTCCTCAGTCAAAGGGATGGGCTCCATAGCGAGTACGGTGCTTTACTCCGATATACACAGGATTACCATAAGCGTCTTTCCATCATCAGAAAGGTGCTCATCAGCACCAGGTAGTTATACAGCGAATCCACCTTATCCACCAGGGCAATCTGTCTGGCGTAAATCTTATCGTATTCTTGTGTTTTGGATTCCATTAGCTTATATTCGCTTCCATTCGTATGGATAAAGCCTGTGAGCAGTGCCATGCTCAAAGCCGTACTGATTAACAGTCCGCCGGCAAACTCCAAATATCCACGGATGATTTTCTCACTGTTCTTTGCTTTCATAATTCTTATAAATAAGTGTTTATTCCGAGGTAACACGGACTGGCGTCACCCGTCGGTTTTAAATAAGTCTTGCGTTCGTCAGGGCTAACGCTGACCGTCACATCGAACTCCTGCCACGCGCCAAGAAAAATATCCGCCAGCATTTCAAGGGCTTTGCGGGAGCGGTTGCCGGGCAGGAACCTTTCGACTTCCCGTGTTGGCAGGTCGCCTATGTGTATATGCAAATCAGCCTCAGCACTATTAAGCACCCCCACATTCACACTGTTTGCTCCCAGTCTCATGTTCCCCAGCCGGTTCGGTTTTTGCGCCCTTATTGTCCGTTGCATCATTTTGGGACGCACACTTACCGGAGCTTCCAGAATCTGCGACAGTGCGTCGCTTACCTCTTCCAGTCTGCCCCGGATCGAATGGATATGCGGCATGAACTTGATGAACAGCAACGCCCCCTGTCCGGACAAAATATGAATGACCGGCCAGCAAGCGGCAAAGAGTTTCGCATAATCAGAATATTTGTTCTTTTTATCGTACCGCAATTCGAGCAATTGTGCCTGTATCCCTTCTCTGTCCACTTCACTCTCCAGCAGGCTGAAAAAGCGGCGGATAAAGAACTCTTCGTTGCGATGCTGCTGCATCTCCTCCAAAATCAGTTCCAAATCTTTCACCTTGCCGGGAAAAAGCGCCTCATGGAACAATCCCTCCGGCAGCGAATCATAAATCCCCCGGCGGTTGGTCTTTAGTTCTATGTATGCCCCCTCCGCTATGCCGACATGATTCCTATGCTTCACCGATCGGATATCTTTCGAAACATTGCTCAGGTTATTACCGTCACGCACCATCATAATTTGAGCGGTGTCGAACCCGGCTTCCGCTAGCAAGGCTCCGTATAGCTCTGCCTTGAAGTCGGTGTCCATTGTATTGGGCGGAAGAAGCCCCTTTATCTCTTTGGGTAAGCGATGTTCCATATCAATCCATTATGCTCCATGTTTTGTTCTGTCCCGTAGTATTGTTCCCCGTAGTGCGTTCCGATACCACAATATTCTCCTTATGCTGACCGATATATTCCAGCGTACTGAGCCGTTGCCACAATTCGGTAAGTGTGTACATAAACGAATAGGCACGAACCATCGAAGCCCGGATATCCGTATGTTCGTACAGCATCTCCAACGTATCGGCGAGCTGCTCGTCGAACGAACCGGGGGTTACGTCGCTCCACTCGTAGAAATATTTCTGCGTTTCCTCCTTTTGCGTCCCTGATAGGTAGCTGAAACTTACATACATAATATGCGCCAGACTCGATACGGAATCCAGTACATCAATAGGAGCATTGTACAGCCCTTTATTGGTATAACTGAATTGCAGGGTGGCGAGATAGCGGAGCATCTCCCGACATATCAGAGAGATGTACGCACCCAGTTCGCCGCGATTATCCCTGTTATGTATTTTGGCTATGATAATTTTGCTGTAATTCTCCAGTGAGCGGAACATATTTCCGAACTTGGCATGATACTCTTGCAGTTCAGGGTGGCTTTTCATCGTCGTACAGGGCGGGATAAAGTCGGCATCTACCATGAATCGTTCGGCATCCTTGCGGATACGTCCGATGGTCAGGTAATGCGCCCCCAGCTCACTCACATTGATTTCTCCTTTGGGCATCACAAACAGCCGATAGGAGGGCAAGGCGTTCGGATGGCGGGGTGGAACTTCCTCCGGATTGGGGTCACCCGAGCCTACCCGGTGGAACGGATCCACGGAGAGGATAATGTCCCATTGCGTGATATTCTTACGGGTATCCGATTCTACAGAATAGTTCTTCACTAATTCGCTTCCCGTTTCGGTGGCATCAAATTGGATGCGGATGCCCGAAGAGGTGATTGCTTCACAGGATTTCAGCCGCACTTCAATGTGTCCGGTCACGTGCTGGCTGATGCGGATACCGTTCTCCCCATCCCGGTTTTGTCGGGCGGGCAGCAACCCGTAGTTATAACTGTTGGTTCGTACTTCTATGCTATCGCGAATGCTGTCCAGAAAGTAATCGTCATGTTGGTTGAAGATGGCGGCTGACAGCGGCATACAGTCCGACCAGTTTACTAAATTTTTCTTTGCCATATAGTATGTAGTTTTATTTTTATATTCTTAGTTCTCATTATGTTCCATTACCCGTTTAGCAACAATTACATCACGGCTGCGGATGCGGTTATCCTTTACGGTAAGGTTGAAGTCTATGTAATGTCGGGGAGATAGCAAGGTGGGTTTCCGGTAGAAAATCCATCCTCCCTCTTTTGCTGCATAGTCGTCTATCGGGGCTTGTGGAGACTTCAGATTATAGTCGTCAATCATCCGGTGAAACCATGCGCCGAATTGCATTTCGTCGGGTGCTTTCACACTGAGCTTGACCGGTTCCTGGTCACTTTCTTGTTTGTATAGCTCTATTTGCAGGACTTGCAGGCTGCCCGGGTCAAAATATCCGTCCTGCTCGGTATCGTCTGTATATCTCCATACTTCATACACGGGAATCGGAATGGCGATAAAGATACGGTAGGTGCGGATAAATACCGAGACAATGACGAATGGAAGTAGGCAGGTGGATGCCCACAGACCGTATTTCAGTTCATTGAAGAGATTGAAGACAAGGGTGAAGAACAACATAGATACTACCAGTATAAAACCAGTGAGTATGATTTCGTAGCGGTACTTGTAGTCGTCCTTAAAAACCCACGCAATCATTCGGATGTTATAACTGCCCAGAAGGAGATACAGCATGGCAAGGAAAATGTAACCGTAGGGCATGAAATCGTAGTCAAGGAATCCCAGTAAGGCAGGGAGTGTCAAGAGTGCGATTGTGCCAATAGTATAGCCTACCAGCCGCTTGTTGTTCAGCAGAGCGTTTTTCTTTGCTATGAAAATCCCTAAGCCTACCAGTAACAATCCCAGTATCGGGTAGAGCAGGTAGGTGAAGGCGAGGGTTTGGAAGAATGAATTCATATTCATCTGTATTTAGTTAATACTTTAATTTATATTCTGCTTCTACATCTATTGGGGTTCGTTCTCGTCCCATTGATAGTCTATTAAAGGAAATGTGTTATATCTACTATCTATATATAAATAATTACTTATTGTTTTTTTCTTCTGAATATCAGATATTGTCCAACGGGCAATATGTTTCTCTTTGTCAACCCACATAAATGAAAAGTGATATTCCGTCACAAAGGAATATTGTTCATTATTGCCATTCTCTATTTTTGCGTATTTCAAACTGAATTTTTCAGGATAATCATGCCAAGTTGCATAAATTAAAGAATCGTTCCGAATAGCTACATATTCTGGTGCAATCATTTTTTCATCTTGAAAATTTGGATAATTATATACTACATATCCACTATCAGTATCTGTGATTGCCAACCAAATAGCCTCATATGGCCTTGATTCGGTTTCTGTACAACTTGTAAATAAAAATAATGCAAATAAGAGTATAGTTATTTTCATGATAAAATATTTTTTCGGATTTGTACGACTATATATTTTTTGTTACTATTGTGGTATGGAGTTCCTTGTAGAGTGTTATCCTTTTTTAAATAGAGTTTATTATTTTCATGCGCCCCTTTGTATTGACCGTTTTCTTGTTGCCCCGTACCTACTTCATAAAAAAGATAATAGAGTTCGTTGTTTTTACACCCTCTACCAACAATCACAATAAAATGGTCAGTTGTCTTATCGCTATTAGGGGATCCTGCCTTATAATCAACTCCAACTAAAATAGGATAACCAGTTTCAAGTTGTTGATTGATATAATTCAAACCCTCCGATGCTTTTACAAAATCAATCGTTAAAGATGATGAGTGAGAAGAATTATCAGTTGAGGATTTTTCGACCCCTATTTGAATCACGGTATTATCATTGGGAGCTGAATTAGGGGAAAGCCCAGCATTTGTCAATATCACCTTACAAGCTTTATAACACGCTACATTTTGTTCTTTTTTTGTTCCAAATCGAGAATCAAATTGCGTTTGATAATCAATCTTGCTTCGCAAATCAATATGCTTCTTCCCACAAAGTGGACACACGCCTTCTTCTATCGCTTTTTCTTCTTCCCCTTTTTCATCCTCTTCCACATCCGCTATCATAAACTTCATTGTACCATTGACAGTGGATTTAGCAGCTTTATCCTCATCAGCTTTTCCGTATATCTGTAGTTCTATCAAACTCTTGTCATCCTGTTCGAATGCCGCAATAGAGGTATCCAAGGGGGTGACTTTTGCCAAAATTTCAAAAGAAAGCCCTTCTGCCAAAGCGTGTCTTCCTTTGGTGGCTTTAGCATAAACTCCACTCATCTCTACCGGAACACAAACTACGTTATCCAAAATAGTAACATCGTCTTTGAGACCCAACAATAGCTTCTTGATGCCGGTAGAATCTTTTTCGAAAAGTTCAACTCGCACTTTCTGACCATACATTCCACGGGTATGAATATGGAGAAAACCGTCTTCGTTATAATTAATGCTTTTGCGCAGGGGAGAATCCTCCCCAAACTTAATCATTTCTTTACTGCTCCATATTACTGATGTAATCTGCGGTTTTTTCAGATTACGTCCTATCAAGTGTATTTTTTGGATGGAAGGCACCGGAGCGTTCGTATCCTCTATCATGAAGGGAGGCCCATTAGGGTTATTGATTCCAAAACTAAATACATAGTCTGCACCCGCATGGCTTTCCTGCAATCCGTCATCACAATAGAAAGTATCGGTATATGCTCCATTTTCATCAACTCTGAACTTGGATATTTCTTCATACTCGCCTGTGACGGCATTAGTGCAATAACCTTTACATTTGAGTTTAGGAGCTTTTTCCCCCCTTAGCAATGGACGATTGTATTTCACACGGAGAGCAAATTTTAAATTCGCCTCATATTGCACAGAACCACAGCCGACTTCTTTATTAGCCCAATCTTTAAAAAAGACTTGGGCTATTTTTAAATTGGCTGGTTTCACTATTAATACACATTGTGCACAAAGGACAGGAATTCCCTCATATTTAAAAAACTCGACCAACATTATATTGCCCTGATACTTCTTACTCAGCCTAAAAACTTGATCTGCATCTATCCGAATATCAACAGGTATGTTACACTCTTTTTTTAAATCAAGATTGCCCAAACCTGCTGCAGTGGTTTCTGATTGTTTCTTCATTTCTCTCGAAGGTGTGTCGTAATGAACGATACGCCTTCTTTTTTTCATCACCTATAAAGAATCAGTAAACCTTCTTCAAGCTGCGCTCTTTTGAAGATTTGTTTGATAAATGTGTTCCCCCCATCTGAAAAGAGCGGGTACAAGTTTATAAAACAGTTTAATCATCCAGTCTATACCTTCTTTTCTCATTTTTGCACACATCTTTTTTATATTGAAGGCAATGGCCAAGAATGCGAAGTCCATAAAGACCTTCTCCTTTCCAAAATGGCGGAAACGTTTGTAGTTCATATTATATTTTATTTGCCCGAACACAGCTTCCGGTTCTATACATCTTTGCCCTCTGTGTTTCAGTCCTTCTTCGGAACATAGTAATTCTTTGGCTTTCTGCCTGTATTTCCTGAGTCTGTGATTCAGTTCTATTGTCCTGTTTCCCTTTGCCTTAAAACATAGACATCTCAACGGACACCCTTCACATCTGACGGCTCTGTACCTGGCATTTTCGCTTACATATCCGGATGCAGTTTTCACATGCCCGGTTCCTGTCCTCCGCATCTTTTGTCCCATGGGGCAGATGCAATAGTCATGTTCTTCATTGTAATAGAAGTTTTCGGCCTTGAACGGATTCGGTTTGAATCCGGGTCGCTGTTCCATGTGGAAGTAGTTGTATTTGACGTAGGCTTCCATATCGTTTTCAGACATGAAACGGTAATTTTCCTCAGAACCATATCCGGAGTCGGCAACCACCATATGGGCCAATCTGTCGTATCTGCCTGAAAAGGATTGCAGGAAAGGTATCATGGTCAGTGTATCCGTAGGATTGGAGAAAAGAGCGAAGTCGGTAATGAATTGGTTCTCGGTACCGATCTGAAGGTTGTAGCCGGGTTTTGTCTGCCCGTTACGCATGGCGTCCTCCTTCATCCTCATAAAAGTGGCATCCTTGTCTGTCTTGGAATAGGAGTTGCGAGCTTGCAGATTTTCCAGATGACCGTCGTATTCCTGCAGTTTATCTCTGTGTTCTTCCAGCTCCTTGAGCTGTTTGCGTTTCTTTTTCAGTGCAGTCTTTTCCTCTTTCGTGCAAGGATCGGGAGCCTGTGCAAGTGCATTACGTAATTCTCCCGCCATTTCGGTCAGCATAGTCGGAGTAAACTCTATCCCCTCATTGGTCTCTGATGATTTCTCCTGAGCGATGAACTCGTCTATCTGACCTAATAGTACATGTATTTTCTTCATCAGGCGTTCACGGTTCCGTTCGACCGTTTTTCTCCAGACGAAAGTGTACTTGTTTGCCTTGGATTCGATTTTTGTACCGTCAATGTATTCCACATTCAGGCTGATGAAACCTTTGGAAGAAAGCAGAAGTACGGTTTGGGTAAACACCTCGTTGATTTCCTTCTTCACCCGGTTGCGGAATCGGTTGATGGTAATGAAATCCGGTTTCTCGTATCCGGCCAGCCATATATAATGGATATCACGATGGAGTAGCTTTTCTATTTTCCGGCAGGAGTAGATGTTGTTCATGTAGGCATACAGAATAACCTTGAGCATCATTCGGGGATGGTAAGCACTACGGCCGCATTCCTTGTATAACTTTCTGAAACCTTCAAGATTCAGGCTTTCAACCAGAACGTCAACCATGCGAACCGGATCGTTTTCTGCAATATCCTCATCGATTCTCCCAGGAAAAAGCACTGTTTGGTTGGGAATGTAAGGACGAAAATGTATCTTTGTCATAGTGTAAATTTTATGCTTAAAGATACAAAATCTTTAGGTAATAACAAAGCCCCTGCTTGTGAAAGTCGGGGCTTTGGGCAAAAAAAGAAGGTGCGCATTTTGACACACCTTCATCGCGTAGCAGTATCTGTAAGCTGAAATAAAACAGAGGTTACAGAGTTCTCGACAACGTGATATTGCCGGTCGCTGACCTTCATATCAATGTTTATTGTTAATTGATTCTTATCATCTGACATAATAATCTTTTTTTTATTTGAATCTATTCTTATTCGACTATGCATAACCAACCCAAAATCCGTTTATGCTGAGTCTTCCAGCCTAAAAGTCCCAAATGTTTTCGCGAGCCGCTTATATAACCGTAATTCTGTCATATCAGTCCCACTTCACCGGTGCTTACGGCCAATATAATAGTTACGTGCCCGTAGGGATTGAAGAGATAACCATCGAATATGACGATATCCCCAATTTGCGGTAATACTTCTTCTCCATTTTTCATATAACAAATACTCCTTTCGGCTGTCACTTACTCTTCTTTGTACATCGTTTTCGTTCCTGCAACTCATGGTAGTATCGTACGATTTCGTCATCCTTATACTTCTCATAAAAATTAGAATCTCTTTCATCATATAAAATGTAGTCCTTTGATTTTGTCCCAATATAATCGGCGTCGGGTTCTGTCCCCAGATTATAACTTATGACAATCTTCCATTTATCAGGACTTTCTTCCATGCGAACAATGCAAATATCTCCTATAGAGGTTTCATTATAGTTGCATTTTACATGCATTTGTTTCTCTAAATAAAACTTCCGGGTAGCCCAGGTGTTTTTTACAAATCCCATAAAATAGAATGTAATATCTCCTCGTTTCTTTAAATCTGCTAAAGACAAGCCTGTTGTATCATGATAGTTTATCATCATCTTCATGCGCTCCAAAGTATCCTTAGGAGGATGTGCTACTAATATATTCTCGGAATAATAGGTACTGTCTATTCGGTATATATCCAAACCTTTACCCTGAGTTATGTGAATAAACGGAGGTTGCGATATGTTAGAATAAAAGAATGCAATACCTCCAGCAATGATTACGAATATCAGTATCGTTCTGACTCTGTTTTTATATCTCATGCTTTTTCTATTTTTCCTCTAAATGAACGTTTAAATATAAATACGAGTGATAAAAGGCTTGGCTCTTGTCATCTGACATGATAATCCTTTTTTTGAATCTATTCTTATTCGGCTATGCATAACCAACCCAAAATCCGTTTATGCTGAGTCTTCCAGCCTAAAAGTCCCAAATGTTTTCGCGAGCCGCTTATATAACCGTAATTCTGTCATATCAGTCCCACTTCACCGGTGCTTACGGCCAATATAATAGTTACGTGCCCGTAGGGATTGAAGAGATAACCATCGAATATGACGATATCCCCAATTTGCGGTAATACTTCTTCTCCATTTTTCATATAACAAATACTCCTTTCGGCTGTCACTTACTCTTCTTTGTACATCGTTTTCGTTCCTGCAACTCATGGTAGTATCGTACGATTTCGTCATCCTTATGCTTTTCATAAAAATTAGAATCTCTTTCATCATATAAAATGTAGTACTTTAATTTTGGCCCGATATAATCGGCGTCGGGTTCTGTCCCCAGATTATAACTTATCTCAATCTTCCATTTATCAGGACTTTCTTCCATGCGAGTAATGCAAATAGCTCCTATATAGGTTTCATTACTGTTGCATTTTACATTCATTTGTTTCTCCAAATGAAATTTCCGGGTAGCACAAGTGTTTTTTACAAATCCTATATAATAGAATGTAATGTCTCCTCGTTTCTTTAAACCGGCTAAAGACAAGCCTGCTGTATCATGATAGTTTATCATCATCTTCATGCGCTCCAAAGTATCCTTAGGAGGGTGTGCCACTAATATATCCTCGATATACCAATAGGCGCTGTCTGTTCGGTGTGTATCCAAACCTTTACCCGTAGTTATGTGGATAAATGGAGGTTGCGATACGTTGGAATAAAAGAATCCAAAACCTCCAACAATGATTACGAATATCAGTATCGATCTGACTGTCTTTTTATATCTCATGCTTTTCTATTTTTTCCTCTAAATGAACGTTTAAAAACAATACGAGTGATAAAAGGCTTGTATCCATGAAAATGTTGAAGAAGAAACCAAGATACGAAACCATTACCAATATCTGAATGCAATGAAAAATACCATTTAAGATCTTCCTTGTTCAATCCAAAGTGATCCAATAAAGTCACCTGATAAGTTAATTTATAGCTACCGTCATTATGAAGTTGATAATCTAAAATTGATATTTCTGTTGCCCATATATCCCCTAAAGCTATTCCAACTCCGTCAAACAGGTTTTTTCGTTTTTCTCCACTTTTTACACCTCCATCATACTGAGGTGTAAGACTAAAGACTTTACCATCCCTAATAGCTTTTCTATGTTCCTTTGTCCGAGCAGTACTACCCTCAACTTTCCAATAGACCTCTTTATCTTCTAACATTCCTACGTCCCCCTTATGTTTGTTCAATTGGTTGCGCATATATTCCTCCAATTCTTTGCAATACCTTTCAGTGGAAGGGTGTTGCTCAACCGCACTTGTAAGTGCTGAATTTTCATAAATACCTCCGGAGTTACTACGGAATTTATGAATCATTTTTATGATGTTATTCCGTAATGCGGCATTGGTTATCGAGAAAACGGATGCCATGTTCTGAAATATTTCAAACAAAGCATCATCCTCATTAAAACCGGGTTTGATTGTTGTCTTGAGCCGCTCCAAGTCAGATAAAGTGGAAGTTGGTGTAAGAGATTTTAGAGAGGGCTTATCTTCCTTGCTGTAAATAGCTTTTCCTCTTTTCCGAACCAGTTTGGTTCTTAGGTCATAGTTTGTCCTATCTACCCTCGTCTTGTCAGCCTCCATCACGGAATAGTCATCTTTCACCACGTCCCTTTGCTGTTCTCCATCGGTTTCCGGTTCCGGCTGTTCGAAATCCTTTGCATTGGAAAAAAGAGCGTGGACCGATTCGTCAAAACTGTTGTTCTCATACTGTTTTTTGTATGCTTGTAACTCTTCTGTGGTATAAACCGGCCGTGCGGATTTGAACCCATACCCGTAAGCCATGTCATCGGCAATGTCTGTTCCGGTTTCATTTAGCCCCGGCATTTTATACCGGTCAATAATGATAGGAAACTCCCATTTTTTGATTTGGGTATTGACTTTGACATTGTCAGAAGGCTGGTTGATATAAGCTTGCACACAAAGTTTTTTCCCTTGCCATTCTTCTTTTACCGACAGTTCAAGCACATCTGTCCCCGGTTGGTCAACTGTTTCTTCCTTTTCACCTATAGTCACTTTCCATTTGACACGGGAGCGGATCTCGTCGCTTACGATTGGCGTATTATAGTGTTCAACTTCATAAATCAAAGTTTGTCCGACGAAAGATTCCTTTTCTCCCTTCACTGTTTTAACAAGAATATTCTCCTCTTTTAATAGCAGAGAGGCTTTCATGTCAATCGAATGCTTTGCCAAAGCAGTTGGATCTCCCATTGCATCCAACTCTCCTTGATGCTCACCTGTTGCCTGTTGCATCTGTTTGCTTCCTGGCACAGGAATCTGTCCTGTTTGCATAAACTCTATACAGTCGGGGCCTCCACAACTACATGTCCCTTTGCTTTTGTCCGTAAGCGGGTTCCCCCCCATCATCGTAATCTTACTAAACTGCCCGTTCCATTGCGTGATAGCGGGTACACATGGTTTAGGGAACATGGGGTTTACTTTGCAAATTCCAAATCCGGGAGGATAGATGACGTTTCCTAATGTCATCGTACTGGCACAGAGTTTGGTCCCATTTAATCTAAAAAACTGGTTGTCCGTAACCATCAGTTTTCCGGGTGCTGCTCCATACTTGCACATACACATAGCTTTGTCAACAACAAATTCTTTTCCTGCCATAACTTTCTGCGTATTAGTCAAACAAAAAACTCTTTAATTTATTGGCTTTTTGAACCGAACGGTCTTCTACTGAAATACTGACTTTCTTTTTACACTGTCCATCCAAAGTATTATAATAAAATTCCGCAATCAAAGAAAATATATCATTTTCTTCGGAATACTCACAGATTAATTTACCTGAATATCGTTTACTGTTATACTCTTTGACGTGAAATGTCTTGATATCCTTATGAAATGAGCCATCGCTATCAATAGCCAAATCATAAAAAGTACTTTCACCACGTCGTGGAAAATTATAACAAACAATATCCATATCATCCAAGTATTCCTTAAAATAGAACTGGATAAAGGAGTCTTTGCGCAAAGCCTGTAAAAAAACATTTTCAGTATCCATATTTGACTTTGACAATTCAATATATTGCTCATAGGCTATACAAGGTATTTCCTCCACGATTTTCGCACATTCCGCTTCCCATCTTTCCTTTATATCAGTAAAATTAATAACTTCCATAATCTTTCCCGACGTAGAAACTTTCAACTTCATTGGATAATACGTATTAGAAAGACGAAGCATAAATAGATCCACCATTTGAGAAGGTGGATTACCATTCAACTTTACATCCTGCCGGGAACGCAATTCAAAAATGAAATAATCATCTACATTCTGATAAGATGCAATTACTTCTATAATTGCACTGTACAGACTTGCTTGCGAGCCGGGAAAAGTCGTGGACACATTTATACTGTATTGTCCTTTTAGGTTGCGAAATTTATACATATACATCTTTATTATTGGGCAATATCCACTCCTTCGGAACTCTTCAATCCTATTTTTGCGTTAGCCAGTAACTTCATACCTCCCTGAGCTGTTAAGGTCATATCCTGAGCATCGTACATCAGATTCTCATCTACTGTTACAGATAAATTTCCTGCTATACTGTTTGTACTATCTTTGGCGATACTTTCCGTTAGGGATTCTCCAATAGCAATTTCAGCATTTCCTCCAACATCTTGTTGAAAATCGGTACCTATTTGCATCACCGTTTCTTTTCCCGAGGACGTATTAAGTTGTTCACCCGCATTGATATTGATATTTTGGGCATTTAATGTCATTGTTTCAGGTGCAGTTATTTCGATATTTTTCCCTTTGGTATCAAAATGGAACATACATCCGTTACGATCCTTAATTGTAATGCCCCAATCGCCCCCCTCATCATCATTGAACTCCAGCGTATGCCCACTGCGGGTGCGTATGCTCTTGACTGTATTGTCTGTTGCCGCTCCCTGGGAATTTGCCTTATAGAAAAGGCTGCCTGTTACATACGGACGGTCTGGATTGCCTTGCTCGAAACCTACCATTACCAAATCACCCGGTTCGGGGATAAACACAAAACCACGGTTTTTGGCAACTTGGTCGCTCTTGCCTGCATCCGGGCTTTGTACCCGCATCCAGTAGCTCTCGCCGCCATCTACCTCCTGCCACATGAACTGTACTTTGACACGTCCCTGATTTTTAGGATCGTCATTGCTCACCACTCTTGCCATCTCCGGATAGGCTACCGGCATCACGGCATCTCCCCACGGCATGACGGGCGTACCACCCGGTACACCGCAGAAGGTGTTGCTATATCGTCCCTGACTATCTACCGTATGCGTAATCTCAGTAATACGGTAACGTCCCAAATCGGTAATCTTAACTCCCGGGAAACTTTCAGGTACACGGGTGACTACCAATTCTCCCAGTCGTATGCCACAGTAACGGCTTGAAGCCTTGATTTGAGACAATTGGGAATAGTTGCGGTGAAATCCGGCATCACCGTAGTGCTCCAAATCCATTGCGCTATACGCAGGTCTCATCGAGGGGAGTTTCGCTTCGGTAGGGAAGATAGGTTCACTGCATTTCTCAGCCGAACGGGAACCAAGGGTAGCGCCTTTAGGCGTTCCGCTGTAGTCGTAATAGAACTTATCATTGACGGGGTCGAACTCATAGGTGCTGTGATTCAGCGAACGGATAGTGGCATTGATGCTGACTCCCGTCAGATCTACATCATACCCTGCACGGCTTTCCGTCTCTATTTCAGGGTCTCCTATCTGTAGCGTTTCCCCGTTGTAATAGAACCACTCGCCGTAGGAGCGCAGCAGACGGGATAGGAATCCGTAGCTTGTTTCTTTATAGCGGGCAACATAAGGGATGATGTCCGTATGTTTGGGATTGTTGGTCACATTCATTTTCACCCCACTCTTATCAAGTATGTCACTGACTATCGTATTCAGGTTTTGCTCTACATAGCAGTCCATAGCGGGGTCTCTGTCCAGCAGGATGGTAGGGCTTCCCCCTTCCAGTATGACAAATCCCTGATTACCGTCGAAGCCTTCCACATGAATATCAGAAATCAGTCCGTGAAATTCCGTTTTCTCTCCACTCTCATGGTGGGTCATGATGATGGATACCTTCTCACCCAGTTGCTTGAATATCACATCGGGACCGATAGCCCAGACACTTGGCTTGTCCGGACGATAGTTTACTTTGATTTTGAAACGGTGGTGTGTACTGACCGACTGAAAAAGTTCCATTGTTACATAATCACAGACTTTTCCTGCTACTTTTATCTCCACGCTTACAGCGTCCAAGTTTGTCGATGCCATAGTTAATATATTTTATGGGTGAATACTATGAGTTAATAAAAACACGGTAGTTATAGGTTTCCGGAGACAACCGCCTGAGCTCACTGTCTAAATCAACGACGAATTCTTCCCGGTCTAATCCTTGCATCCCCTCCGATAACCGTAGATACACGTCCAGCGTCCTTATGAAACCTTCGCTTTCTTTTTTACCGGCTGCATACCCTAGCTTTACCTCCACAGAGCGAATGCTGTCGCCATACCTTGCCATGCAGAAGTTGCGTATATCCTCTTTCGTGTATATACTGCCGTGTGACAACAGCATGAATCGGTACATATCCATCCGGCGCTTTACGGATGGGGAGGGCTCTCCTCCATGGGCGGAAGTGACAAACCGCAGCGTATCTTTGTCTATATCGGGATTAGCACAGTCATTTAATGGCTCTCCCGCATAGATGTCATTGGCAAATTCGCCATTAGTAAGAGTATAATCCACAGTTAACCGGGTATCCTTGTCATAACGTTGGTCGATGACTACATACGACAACATTTCCTGTCCTCCGATTCCGTCTTTATTCTTATCTCCCAATTGGTTTACCCGTTCTTCTATCTGCTCGATTACCTCTTTCATTCCGTCTTTGTCTGTCGAAGAGAAAGCCATACTTTCGTCATATAGCAGGTCTGTCAGGCGGTTTAGAAAATCTTTGGCATCCATCGCATTGAAGCGTTCGCAACCGCCCCTTCTGACCGAATAACAGCCGGCTCTGCCTTCATCCTGTGTGCCGGAAATTTCCCTAAGTCGGTCTCCGTGGTTATCGGTAATCGAATCCACAAACAGGAAATATTCAAATTCCGTCTTTTCCAAAGGGAGAATGGCCGAGACGGAATCTACCTTTCTGGTAATCTTTGCCGGATATTTGTTTACTACGATAAAAGTGTTCATCTGCACCTTTACCTGTTCCAGTATTTCTTTTGAAAAAGCGGTGGGAAATTCTATATCTATCCAAACAGTATCCGCATCACATTCGGCAATGAAATCACTTGGCAGCAGGAAAGAGATTTCCTCGGGCACTCTGCTACGTGACAAATCTCTGACTTTTAATCCGTGAACTTTCAATGTCAGGTAATGGGAAGCATATTTGCTGGTTATTTCTTCCGTAATCAACCTGCCAAGATCGTATTTCTCACTGACCGAACGTGTGGAGTCGTACTCCATTCCCCCTTTAATTTCTACAGGAATACCGGCAATCGTGCAATGGCAGTACGGCAGTAATTTCAGATAACTGCTTTTATCCGCTACAAGCGGTATATCTATATATAACGGCAAGTCGTTGAGGGTAGTTACATTGTTGCCTATTTTCATCCCGATACTGATTTTCCGCCCCATTACCGGCACATCGGAACGAAAGCGGGCAGTGGCGTCACGTTCTCCTTCGGGAGTGATTGTGCAAAATTCATCCGCCGTCACGAGAAACTTCAGTTCGGCATTGATTATGCGGGTTTCATGCAGCGGAGTAAAGAAGAGATTTTTCATCTTATACTTCTTCACTATCTCCGTGCTTTTATAAGAAAATAGGTCTGTGGGAGATACAGTAGCTTGCGGTGTATATGGTCGGGCAGCAGCAATAGCATGGGCGGGTTTGGCAACCAATGCCGTGTGTGGAGTAAGGGCGGAAGCGACTTTCTCCAACAATCGGCTTTCAATGGCGTGCATATCACCGGACAGCTTGAAAATTTCGCCCGACAAGGCTTCAATCAGCAGTCGGATAAGGGGGTCTATGCCATCTATATTTCGTATGTCATATAGGGTTGCCGCCTGTTTGAACATCCGGGCTTTAATGCTTTCTTTTGTGAATAGATTTGCCATACGTTTTAATTTTATATTTCAACTGCCTGATTATTCGTTTGATAAAGGTCCCATGTATAATTTGTAACCGAAACCGCAGGGAGCACCGGTGGAATTCAATGTGGCGAGTACTGTAATATCTACCCGCTTACGTATCATCCGGTTATCCAGAACTTCTTCCCTGACGACTTCTTGTAGGTTTACCGAGAGAGTGATGTCGGAAATGCGTTTCTCATAAGTGGAAATCGCCTGCATCACGTATCCGGTAAACAGTTCTTTCCATTGTTCGGTAGAAACAATGCGCTCAAAGTCCAACTCCCAAATCCGACAACCGTATTTGGGGTCGAAACGGTGCTCACCCGGACAGGTGGTCAGCAACAGTTCGATGTGCTGGTCGATGGATTCCAGTTCGGAACATCTTTCCAGTTGCCGGATATCTCCTTCGAAGAGCTTTTCCAAACGTACCGGTAGTTTATAGTATTTCTGTTTCATCTTCCAAAGAATTTACTTTGTCGTGGTACGGCTATTCTACCGCCCCACATACTGCTATGTCCTGTGTCATACCGGCGCTCGATGCCGAATGAATTTCTTTTGTACAAGTTATGCGACCATAGGTAGGGATTCCTCCGGTCTGCCAGTATCTCCTCCAACTTAGCCAAAAGTAATCTCCTGTCGGAAAGATTGCTTTCCAGAACATAGGTCATATAAGTTCCGGTATAGGGGTGGTATTGTGAAATGAATAATTCACACCCGCCGCCTTGCATCGAGACTTCGCATCTCTCCAACATAGTATCATAACTGATATATACTCCCGTAAGCCCGCAAGCCGGTGCGGGGGAAGCATGGGGAACTGCCGTCCCGATGTATCCGAGCTTCTCGACTTCACCGCCTTGCCAAAGACCCGTTTTGAGTAGTCCTGCCATTTCATGTAGTGAGTATATAGCCATAATATTATCGTTTTAGTTCAAATTCATCACCTCCCATCCGGACAGACGGAAAAGTCATCACAATGGTCTTTACCGATGCGTCTCCCTGCGATACATTGCGATAATGCACGCAACTTGCATCACTGAATTTTATCTCGAACAGTGCACCTTCGTCCATAGCATCGCTGTTGCGGTAGAATCGGACTACTCCGTTCTCTTTTCTGTTCGATTGCATTATCCAGTTCTCCACCTCCGCATTTACCGGCTCCGAGAACACAGCGTATGCTTCCATATATTCTTTCGAGGAATTATCCGGCTCATAGGCAATATCAAACTCGGACAAGATGTGCGACTCTCCGCAAAGCGTCATTTCGCATACCATATCCGGATTGCGTCTGTCCGCAAACACTTCTTTTCCTTTAAACAGCCTGTCGAAAAAGCCCATAGTTATTTGTTTTTAAAAAATAAGTCATTGTCCGTTACAATCTCTTTGGCTTCTATCACAATGATAGTCACCACACCTTTTTTAACCCTCGAATCGTAGTTCATACGATAGCTCCTTACCGATGCGCCCGAAAATTGCAGTTTGGCAAAGGTCGTTTCGTGTTCATCCAGTGTAACAATCGCCCCATCTTCCTTACGGAAGGTGTCAAAAAGCCATCCCAGCAGGGTAGCGTCAGCAAATCCATCAATGACGATTCGTATTTCTCCACCGCATACGCCGGAAGTGATTTCACCTTTACGCCCCACATTACGGCTCAATCCGTAATCAAAGTGTTTCAGCGGATATTTCCCCCGATACACACCGTGAGGAAGGTCGATATTCTCTTTATGTAAGTATAAATAGGTTTGCATCCAACGAATATTTTTATTTATTTGATGGCCATCTGAGTTTTTTGGTTTTCTTTACTATATTTCCTTGCTCATCATATTCTGAGATTTCAAGTGTTATGGTACCATTGTAGTCGGAATTGTAGATATGCTTAACTTTTTTGTTCCCTTTATAATAGATACTGTCGGTTGAGTAGCCTGTACTTCTTATAGTATGATTGACATTTACTTTCAGTCCGTTTTCTTCATACTCTGTTTCTTTATTGACTAAAGTCATATCATTGTCCAATTCTTCCTTAATTTTCTTTTTTCCATCAATGTATTCCTTCATCACTCTATTAAGTACACCGTTTAAGGTAATCCGAGTGATTAAGGTATCATTAACAGTTTGTTTCAATGAACACTCGATATTTTGTTTGTAATCGGAAGAGGGGACAAGATTAACAGCTTCTTTATAATCTGTATCATTAAATTTATAGGTTTCTTCTATTTGCCCGGTATTTAAATCATGATGGATTTTCTTCGTATTATTTCCATTATTATCATAGTAGTAGTATTCCTCATATCTTGAGTCAGAAGAGGGTCCATCTCCTAATATTATAATACTTTTTTTATACTTAGGTTTATTCTTATCATAATAGGTAGAAAAAGTATAACTAAATGTGTCTTTATTATTTTCCAATACAAGTTCTTCTATGGTATTTTCAGTGTAACTCATTGTTTTTAGCAATGATTCCGACAAGGGTTCCTCTACAGTATAGCAAGAAGAATCATTATCATAACTATATATCTTTATAAAATTATTTACATCTGCCAAAATTCCTTTATCTTTATTGCCTCCAAAATAGAGATAGTCATATTCAGTACCCTGTGCAGTTAGAATCCTGTTGTTTTCATTATAAATATTAATATATTTAATAATATTAACAGAATTATATTCTTCCTGCTGTTTACTATTTTTGCAGCTCAATAAAAGTAATATACTACCTAAAAAAAATAAATTTCTTATATTCATTATTTTAGAATTTAACTCCTAGATTACCTAAATTTTTTTGCATCTCTATATAATGTGAATTCAGTATTTTGTGACATTCATTCATCTTTTCCTCTACAGATTTGTCTCCACTTTCAAATTTTTTTTGTAATTCTCGATATTTTATTAGTGTTTTTTTGTAATCGCTATAATTTATACATGCTAATCTCCATTGCATCAAGTCCGTCTCATACATCCATGTGCCTAAACTTATGACAGTCATATAGGGACTTAATTTTGCTTTTCCGGCTGCAAACAGTAAAATGTCTCCGGCAGCTGACCAATATTCACCATTACCTACCTCATCTATAATAGAAATAAGCGACAATCCATCTCCAATTTTGCCTATATGTTTATTATCCATTAGCATATTCGCTGCATCAAGGGGAGCTCCGATTTGGTCATTTATTTGACTACCTAATGATAGTATCCCATTTCTTGCGTCATTTCCCTTTAGTGCTCCTTTGGATTTTATTATGGGAAGAGGTATTTCAAAATAACTTTTAATAGCATCCGCCCGATGAATAAATTTTAGCATCTCCTCCACGATACCATAAAATGCATAATAGGCATCGTAATCCAATTTCAACAGTTCATCTTTTGACAAGACATGGAGCGTATGCAATGTTTTGGTCTCAATGATTGCATCTTTCCTTTGAAAATATGGAAAAGGTATTTGCTGATATTTGGGAATCGCCCATAATTGTTCCGGATTAGTGCGGATAAAATATAGGGTTTCCGTTGTCCAATATACATACCCGATGCCTTCTACCAATCCCGTATAGGTCGTATTACCGGCATTTACCATCGCCTCAAAATCAGACAATTTCTTTATTTCTATTTTCTTACCCATCTTATTGCAGATTATTTAACCCAATGATTGTCAAAGCTAATTCCGTTTATTAACATCTCATCAGGTGATATTACCAGTTGACTTTCTAACCCTCCTTCGTTGGCTATACTTCGATTGAATCGTATGCAATATGCGTTAATAAAATTAATTTTCAAGGGAGGATTTGTTGTCTTTGATTTAAATATCACAAACCCATTTTTGGGAATGGATGTCATTCCCCATCTGTAAATGTTTTCAGGAAGCGTTTGTGACAATGTAATGGACATGATACCACCACGTACTTCATCTTGCGGTTGCCCTTTATGGTCGACAGATTGAGCGAAATTTATATCGAAATGGCTCATTTCATATTCCTGACCATCAAGGATAAACCATGCTGTTAAGTCACTGTCTACTTGTAGAAAACTAAATAATTCCATACCGTTTATTTTTAATAGTCAAAAACTCATTCGTTAATAGTCCAACGATTTTCAAACGTTGTCTCACCTACCTTTATTTTTCGTACTTGGAGAATAATTTTAGTATGTATATAGGCTTTTCCTTTTTGCGTATATTCAATATTCAATCCAGTACAGGCTGCCTGCTCAAATAAAATCTTTTCCAAAGGTTCATCACTGTCATCGCATATTACAATTGCACCGTCTTCATATTTTTTAGAGTTCAGTATCCAGTGGAGCATATCATCTTGCGGTAAACCGGCATAAGTCAGGTACAAGGTTCCACCTCGTACATCAGTTTGCGGTTTGCCATCCGTGTTCGTTCCCTGATTAAAACTGAAATGGCAATTTTCAAGTTCATAACTGTCTTTGTACAATCCTGAAATACTGGAATCGCCCAAAGCACCTATCCTCAAAAAACTTTTATGTCCAAACATAGTATCTTCATTTTATCATTTCACATTCCAATCAATATCTCCATTATCCGCCACATCGACAACAACTGTATTCCCTGCCGTCAATGTTCCTGCAACAATCATCTTTGAGATAGGACGGCGGATATAGTTACGTATCGTACCCGCCACCTGACGTGCTCCGTATTTCGGAGTGAAGCCACGGGTAGCGAGCAGGTTCTTTGCCTTCTCCGTAATCTCAATGTCAATATGTTGCTTCTCAAGCAATGCTATAACTCCCTTTAACTGTATCTCAAAGATACGAACCAGCATTGTTTCGTTAATAGGAGAGAAAGGCACGATTTCCGACAAACGGGCAAGAAACTCCGGACGGAAATAACTGCCCATGACTTCCATCAGGTCAGTGGTAGAAGGATTCTTGCCCTCATTAATCTGCTTGCTAAGCCATTCGCTACCTACATTGGATGTAAACAGTACGATAGAATTGGAAAAATCACCCTCTTTGCCCAAACGGTCGTGTAGCTTGCCTTCGTCCATGATTTGCAGGAAGATGTCATAAACGGAAGAATGGGCCTTCTCTATCTCATCGAAAAGCACCACCGCGTAAGGCTGACGGCGTATCCGGTTCACGAGTACGCCACCTTCTTCGTAGCCCACGTATCCCGGAGGCGCTCCCAATAGCAGGGCTGCCGAATGTTCTTCCTTAAACTCTGACATATCAAAACGAATCATCGCCTTTTCGTCATTGAAAAGTGCTTCTGCCAATGCTTTTGCCAATTCAGTCTTACCGGTTCCGGTAGGTCCCAGCAGGAAGAATGAGCCAATCGGTTGTCCCGGTTTGTTCATTCCACTTCGTGATTCGACAATGGCATCTGTCAATACCTTCAGCGCATTATCCTGTCCCACCACTCTACGACGCAGAATATCTTCCATGTTGAGTAACTTTTCTTTCTCTCCGGATTCTATCTTGCCGATAGGGATACCTGTAGAAGAAGAAACAACGGCTGCCACTTCATGGGAAGTGATTTTCCCGATTTTCTCTTTGGTCAATTCACGCAATCGGTCAAGTACACCTAAAATATAATCCATCCATTCACCGTAGTCTGATGACTCCGGTTCATTCTGTCCATTGGAGATCATTCCCAGAAGGATAGGGCTTAACCGGTTCTTCATGGTGAAGTTGACTAACCGCAACTTCTCCGTGCGCTCCGCTTCGGGCTGGTCTTCCGCCGCTTCAATCGCGGCAAGCTGCTCTGCCAGTCCCTTTATATCTTTTTCCCCGCTCTGGTTAATCATCTTAACCGCAGAGAGGGTACGGTCTATCAAATCAATAGCGGCATCCGGCAAACGGCGTTCCTTGACATAACGCTTGGCGAGTGCCACGCATTCCGGCAACGAATCTACATCTACCCCCACACCGTGGTAGCTTTCATATCTTTCCAAAGCTGCCTGTATCATATTTACGGTGGATGCAAGGTCAGGTTCCGATACTTGCAATACTTCAAAACGCCGGTTAAGGGCATGGTCCGGTTCAATCAGTTTACGGTATTCGTCCACCGTAGTGACTCCGATTACCGTTATATTTCCTTTGGCAAGCTCCGGTTTCAGGATGCTTGCCGCTCCGCTGTTGCCCGATTTGGGGTCGATCAGCGTATGTATTTCATCAATGAAGAGAATCGCATTGCCGTGAGCCGACAATTCTTTGATGATTCCTTTCAGCCGTTCTTCTATCTCGCCTTTGTAGGTAGCACCCGCAATCAGTGTTCCTGTGTCAAGCTCATAGATAGTCATGTCCTTTAGATATTGGGGAACTGTACCCTCAATGATGCTACATGCCAAACCATCTACCAGAGCAGTCTTACCCACACCGGCATCGCCGATGATGAGCACGTTGGGCTTACCCATCCGCCCCAGAATTTCCATCATCATGCGTGTCTCACGGTCACGGCACACGATAGGATATACTTTCTTGTCTGCCGCAAGAGCAGTCTTATCCGTACAGTACTTATCTAAATTGCCCGCCCCGGCTGTCCATAGGGGGGCTTCACTCCCCGGAAGGTCAGTCTGCGTACTTACGGATTTTTTCATATTACCCATTCCGCTCGTGAAGAGGTCATGTATCTCACGCTCCCGAATAGGGAACGAGCGCAACTCGTCCGTACTGAAACCTGCTTCGGGTGTAGCAATGGCTGCCAGCAGGCAAAGTGGATTGATTTCCAGCAGTCCCCACTTGATTCGTACATTATCGGCTTGCTCAAACAGTTCGTTAACTTTCGGATCGGGCATTATCTCGCCTGCGCCGGCAGCCTTGGGGTACTCCTCTATTCTTACCTCCGCCCATTCACGCAAGTAATCGGCGTCCTTACCCAACGATTCGACAAACGAACGCAGACCTACCTCTTTGTGCATCAAGGCAAACAAAAGGTGTGCCGGAGCATAGCTGGCATTGCCATACTCACGGGCGACACCTTTTGATATTCGGATTACGCTCTGAACTGTTTCATTGATGTTCAAAAAATCCATATTTTATTCTTATTACGCCTGTTCGTAATTTGTATTCCAGTTTGTACCATCATCACCTTTCGTGCCGTCCAACTTGATAACAAAGCTCTTGGCAGGGAAGAACGGAGTCATGTGAATATCCAGATAAATACGGTCTTTCTGCTTTTGGTCTTGCTCGAAACGGATTATCTTGAATTTTTCGATAAGGCGGTCGGCTCCCTGTACACTATCAAGATACTGTACAATTTGCCCTCTCAGGTCACGTTCGGTTTTAGAACTCCAGTTCTCGAACGAACGGCGGTTCAGGAAATCAAACAATACCTTGGTAATATAGTCGAATACACGTACCACAGAATAAGTTTGCAATCCCAGATTGTCACCGTTGAACAATGTCTTTGCGGAGAACGCCATCACTTTACCATATTCATTGACCATTGGAATTAAACCCATTTTCTCCAGTTGTGAGATTTCGCTTTTCTTCAACGGGAATACCACCGCATCTATTTCATTAATGCCGCCATACTTCTTACCGGCAGTTACCTGAGACATCAGAGTGGTGTAAACTTTACCCATCAAAGCAATAGACGGAGAAACATGGAGGTCTTCCTCTTCACCGATTTCCCGGTATCCGGCACGTCCCACCAGCCAGTTGCAGGTCATGCAGGTATTGCTTTTGAAGGCCTCCCCACTTGCCATATTGGAGGAAGAGAACAGTTCCACCACATCTTCCGGCTTATCAAGGTCGGCAAAGTCCGTATAGAGCATCACTTTATTTTCATAAGCGATTTTCGCCCATTTTTCAAGAACCTTATTCGAACCAAGATAACCCGGAATGGCTAACAGTGAGTAATTTTGACGTAAATCCAACTTGTCATAGTTCTGTTTCAGTTCGCGGGCAACGAAATCAATGAAGCGGGGATTGTCGAGGTCGGTCAGTTGTTCTTTGGAAGCATTGACTATCGTCACGTTGTTCACTTTGTCCGCTTCCGTATTCTTATAGAACAACATCACTCCACGGTATGCCTGTTCCATATCCCTCACACTCTGCACTGCCACCAATTGGCTTTTGGCAAGATGTGATGCGGCAGCTTCCGATTTAGCTTTAGAAGTGGCAATCATTTCCGTCACTGCCGATGATGAGTTCAGCAGGTCGATCCACATATCTATCTTATTCTTCAGCACTTCCCGTTCTTCTTGTTTCTGTTCATCGGTTAAGAATATCTTTTTGCGTGCCTTACGCTCGGGGTTCAGGTTCTGAACACCATCTACTGTTGATTCCAGAAAATTGAAACCGCCGAATCTGGACAACACATCCAGTGCCGAAGCCAGAGAGGATTCCCCGTTTTTCTCTTTATAGGAAACTTGAACGGTTTCTTGCGCCTGAACTTCAGACTTATTTTTATTATCTTCCATAGTTCTTATTGTCTTTTATTCGGTCTTTAATTCGTTACTCAATGCTTCCAGTGCGCTGATAAACGCCTTTTTGGATTCCGGATTCTCCAACACCCGTTGTAGAACTTTATTAGAGCGCAATTGCGTCACCATCCCCTCGTAGAATGTTTTCTCCGTATCCAACTTATGGAGGAATGGACTATTCTGTGTCATATTCTTCACACTGAAGTCCGCCACTGAGCTAAATCTAAAGTTTTCTTTTACCGGTTGCCCTTCTTCATTTTCAAATTCAACATCAATGTTGGGCAAGAAGTGCGCAAACACCTCTTCGATAGTACTTAAACCTTTGACCGCTTCAGGAGTTACAGGTTCGTCAGCAGTTAACTGTTCAACAATGAGGGAGCGATTCTCCGGAATGTTCGCGATGGCTTCGGAAGCATCAACTTTCACTTCATTACCACCAATTCCATATTCAAGTATTGCCATTTGTCTTTTTTGTTTTTAAGCCACAGAAGCCATCCACATATTAAAAAAACAGCAGATGGCTTCTGTTACCCACATGAATACTAAATGATTACTTCGGCCAATTCTGTTCAAATTGTGCGCCACCAATCTTGATTACCTGAGCCGATACGACAAAAGTGATAGTCATCGGCTGCGAACCGACAATGTCGATATTTTCGGTAAATTCGGTAATGTATCCGTTTTCCCAGGTAAGTTCCTTCATCTTGGCTTCTTCATCTCCTTTTTTGAAAACGATGCTGCCGGAATGAGGTTTAAACTGATTGGTCATGTTCTCCAGAATCGAAGTATCATCAGTCGATTCCACATGCAGACGAATTTGTCCGCCATAAATGTTTGAAGATGGGCGTCCTTTGGAATCCACATCTCTTTTGAGATTGTACGTGCAATCCAGCACGTCAAACTCTTTTCCTGCAAAGCTTAAGGTTGCTCTAAATGCCATGTTTTAGGAGTTTAAATGTTAATAATTTGTTTAATACAGACTGTATGGTAAGCGATACCTTCATCTTGATTACAAGAAAACACTTACTATATAGTCCTCTGCGCACAAATATAGCACAAAAATATTATAAGAAAAGTATTTTGCTTAAAAAATTATATATATATTTTTGATATAATATATTTATAGATAGATTAAAACGTCTTTAATTGTAAAAAACCAAAACCCTAAACAATCATAAACAACTGATATACAATAAAATATCATTTACCTAAACTTATTTGGAGTATATTGGAGTATATTAAAACCACTATATATAAATATATTGTTTGCATATATTTACTTCCACAATAAAAAAAATAGCAATACTCATTTCGTTCTTACGTTTGAATATTGCCATTAAAACTATATATGTACTATTAAATAAAATAGGTGGGGAGGTGCGTAAACTTCTGGGGGATTCCCTTGAAAGCTCACTCGTGGGTTTCTATGGTTATTTTGAAAGCAGCATTTTTAAGTCATTTTTATTGATGCCCATATATTTGCATATTTTAAATTCACTTATACCGTCAGATAACATTTCTTGGACTGCTTTTCTATTCCTTTCATACGCTTCCAGTTTGTCAAAAATGGTATCTGTTAGAAAGTCTATCCATTCGAAAAAGGCCTTCTCCCCTTCCTGAGTACTAAAATCTATTGTGCAGATTTTCGCACAATCCCTATGAAGTATCAGATAATAAATTCCTCCAATCAGATTTGCGGCGATAGCTTTAATATTGATTTTCACCGGTTTAAACAGATTATCATAAAAAGCTATCAAATTTAGATTCATAATATCCCGTGTTTCTGCTGTTCTCTTTGTCGTTTCATTGATAACCGATATTTCGTAAAGCAACAGCTTTTGCATTACAGTGTTATCAGACAAGTTCCTATAAAGGGTCTTGAATGTTTCCGCAAAAAACTTTTTAGGCCCCAATGTGTTCAGGCTGGAAACATCGATAGCATTATTAATCCAGAAATCATACTGTTTGGCAAGCTTGTCGTAAAGATTGTCCATTGAGCCGTATCTTCTATAAAACACATTGGCTTCCATGCTTGCTGCTTTCAGCAATGCACTCAGATTGACATTTCCAAAACCGTATTCAGCTACAAGCTTTTCAAGTTCGGATATTACATCCTTGTCTATTTGTTCATTTGTTCTCCTATTTCGAGCTTTCTTTTTTTCCTCTTTCATTATTATTAAATAATAAAAATAAATTCACGTAAATCAGTAAAAAGGAGATCTCCTTATTTTAATTTTCGATAAACTTTCTCTTTTCTGAATTGGCGATAGTATCCCCAAATAGGCTGCGAGTATTTATACAGCCAGCCCATTCCCTTTTATTTGCTTTCATATAGAGCAATGGGGATCGTTGCAAATATACAAATTTTATGCATTACAGACAATAGACAAATAACAAAAGCTATGCTGTCAATAAATCTACATTTCAATAATAGACGTATTAATTTGCTTATTTTATTTTTATTGCTACATTTGTGAATTATTTCATGATATACAATATTTAAAATACAAGAAATTATGTCTGGGTTTAAAATTGATTATTCAGTGTGTAAGAACAGCCCCAGTGGCAGTATTATGGAAAAAGTCTCCAATTTCCAAAAAGAGCTCCAACTACACGAAGAGAACTCGCTACACATCTATGTCAAATCCCCGATGGTTTCCGGTTGCGGTAGGGAAGTCGAGGTTGCTGATAGAAAAACTAATAAAATAAAGAAAATGCTGATGTTCGGTTCCAATAGTTATTTGGATGCTACCGGTATGCCGTCAGTAGTGGAAAAAGCGGTTCGTGTAACAACTGACTATGGAGTAGGAAGTGGCGGGGTTCCACTATTGAGCGGAACGACAATATTCCAAAATGAATTGGAAAAAGAAATAGCCAAGCTGACCGGTTTTGATGACACTATATTATTCTCTTCCGGCTTCACTGCCAATATAGGTGTGATAGTAGGATTGATACGCCCTAACAACTTGCTGGTATATGACAGGCTCAACCACGCCAGTTTAATTGACGGGGCTCTAATGTCCGGCGCCAAAATGGTAAGATATAAGCATAATGATCCTAAAGCACTTGAAAAAATATTAAAAGAAAATGCTGGGCAATACAAGGATGGTATGATGGTGGTGACTGACGGGGTATTTAGTATGGATGGGGATATTGCCGATATTCCGGCTATCTTAGAGATTACGAAGAAATATAATGCATTACTTTTAATAGACGATGCCCATGCGACGGGAGTGATTGGAGAAGACGGAGCCGGAACGCTAAGCTATTATGATATAAAAGAGCGCGAAAATATAATCGTTACAGGAACGCTCAGTAAAGCAATAGGATCGATAGGAGGTTTTATAACTGCCAAACAGAACATTATTAATTACCTGAGGGTTTATGCCCGTAGCAACATGTATTCTACCTCTTTACCCCAGAGTATTTGTGCGGCATCCCTTGAAGTAATCAAAGAGATGCGTAATACGGACATTCAGAATGCACTGAAGCGGAATGCCGAATATGTAAGAAATGGATTGAAAGCATTGGGCTTCAATACATTAAATTCAATTACTCCTATTATACCTGTGATTGTGGGAGATGAATACATATTGACTCAGATAACAAAGGAACTTTATGACAGGGATATATTTACCAATGCCATATTTCCTCCGGTTGTACCTCCTAATATGTGCCGAATTAGAATTGGCGTTATGTCGTCACATACGCTTGAAGACTGTGACAGGTTGATAAACGCCTTCCATGAAATAGGCAAAAAATACGGACTTATTTGATAAAACGACATATTTTCATACAAATATACAGCGGCTGCATTTTGGTATGGATGCAGCCGCTATTTTTAAATACTAAAACTTTTTCTTAATTTGGAAACCAATGTTTGTATCTGCGGACAAGCAATATCTTCTCTTTCTTCTTTCACCTCTTTTGAGGCGGCTTGTTCAGGAGGTGTAAGTATCTGCTGTATCTTCCGTTCCAACGCCGCCACCTCCGATTTCAGTCCTTTCAGTTCTTCTTCCTTCTTCCACGTGTCGCCTACAATCTCCCACAACGTGGGCAGGTCTTTTTCTATCGCCGCATTCTGTGACTTGTATTGCTCCATGAGCTTGGGTATGCGGTCCAAGGCATTGAGGAAATTGGTAGCCGCCGCCTTGTGGTCTGCCATCGCTATCAGCCCGTTGTTGTAAGTGTACTTGTATTCACCTCCGACAAAAAAACGGTTTTGTTTCGCTTCCATCCCTTCACGGATAGAGCTTTCGGTCTTTACCAGAATGGGAAAGCCGTACAGCTCGCCGATACGGGTGTATTCGCCGCCTGTCGTGGCGTTCTTGGCAATCTCCTGCAACCGTGTCCCGACACTTTTTACATCGGTAGCCGTCAGTCCGTCCAGCCGTACCGGATTCCGGTAATAGCCGTCCTCGTCCGTCTGCACCCGTGAAGTGAATTTCTCGTAGTCGGCTGTCAGTTTGGCGATGTGTTCGTTGTTCTCTTCCAGCGTTTTGGTATGTCCCTCCAACTTGAAGGCGGAACCGTTTTTCGCCTTGTGGAACGTCTTGCGCTCGCTTTCCAATGCCGCCACTTTCTTGTCCAAGCGTGCCTTGTCCAACAGATCGGTGTTACCGGAGAGGATAGCCATGTACTCCGAAAAATTCATGCCTGATTTCTCATCCATCGCCCCCTCATCAATCGTTCTCGCCCCCATAGCACCGCTTTTCAACTGACTGATAAAGGTCTGCTTGCAGTGCAGCAGGTTGAACTTGTAGCTGTCCAGCGACTTTTCAACGGCATAGATAATCACGTCCACCTTGTTACCGGCGAAAAATTTGGCTACTTCATTACCTTTACGTACCGCCCGCCCGTCCCGTTGGGAGAGGTCGGACGGTCGCCACGGTGTATCGAGGTGATGGAGTGCCACCGCCCTTTTCTGCGCGTTCACGCCCGTACCGAGCATGGAAGTGGAACCGAACAGCACTCGCACTTTCCCTTCATTCATCGCATCAATCACCGCTTTCCGGGCTTTATCCGTCTTGCACTCCTGAATAAAACGTACCTCGCTTGCCGGAATACCGTAATCCTCCACCAGTTTGCGTTTTATCTCGCTGTACACGCTCCATTTTCCCGGCTGGTAAGTCCCCAGATCCGAAAAGACGAATTGCGTCCCTTTCTGTGCGTCATACTTTTTATAATATTCCGCAATCTTGGCGGCACAATGCGAGGCTTTGTTATCCGGGTGGTCTTCATACTTGTCCCGGTCTATCATACGCATATCCAGTGCCATCTTACGGGCATAATCGGTGGCAATCAGCATCTTTGCCTTCTCTTCTGTTTCCGACAATGGTAATCGTCCGAGTACCGTGGCATCGCCCGACTGCGCGAACCGCATCAGCTTCTCAATAAACTCTTCCTGTATAGGTGTGGGTGGAATGTTGTGGAGTATCTCGTTCTTTTCCGGTCGGTCCACACCCACATCCTCCGCCGTGCGGTAGTCGGTAATCTCGTTGTAGAATGCCGCCAGCTCCGGCACTTTGATAAAGTAGCGGAAACGTTCTTTCTGTATCACCTGATTAGTGACGGAGAACTCGAAGTCGGTGGTTTTCTTGGCGAAAATCGCCGCCCATGCGTCGAAACAGTTGATATTCTGCCGTTCCAGCTCTTTCGGACGGAGATATTTAAACAATAAATACAGTTCCGTCAGCGAATTGGAAATCGTAGTGCCCGACAGGAACGTAGCCCCCAAATCCTTGCCGGTACGTTCCTGAATGGTGCGCAGAGCGAAAAGCATATTTATTGCCTTTTGGCTCCCTTCGCTGTTTCCCAACCCAGCCACCCGGTCATGGCGGGTGTTGAAGGTCAAATTTTTAAACGCATGGCTCTCGTCTATGAACAGATGATCGATACCCATCTGCTTGAAATCCACCACATCATCCCTGCGGGTTTTAAGGGCATGCTCCACCTTTTCCAACTTGGCTTTCAGGTTTATTTTCCGCTTTTCCAACCCTTTCAGCATACCTCTCGATACTTCCTTGCCCTGCGCCCTCAAAACATCGAGATTCTCTTCCACCGAATCCAGTTCTTTCTGTAAAATCTCCTGCTGCACATCGGTCGGCTGCGGTATATTGCCGAACTGGTCGTGCGACATGATGACACAATCCCAATCATTGTTCTTGATATTGTTAAAGAACCTCACCCGGTTTTGCGGTGAGAAATCCTTTTCCGTGGCATAGAGGACTTTGGCGTTGGGATATGCCGTGCGGTAACACTCGGCAATCTCGGCAACATTCGCTTTCAATCCGATTATCATCGGTTTATGTGCCAGTCCCAGACGTTTCATTTCTTGCGCCGCAAGGCTCATTATCAGCGTTTTACCCGTTCCTACTTCATGGTCGCATATCCCGCCTCCGTTCTGTTTGAGCATCCAGACACAATCTTTCTGGCTCTGGTAAACCTCCTTGATTTCGTACTTCTTTTCCAGCGCTTTCAAGTCCAAGCCCGGAAAGTTCTGGTGCGAGCCATCGTAAGAGGGGCGCACGAAACAGTTGAACTTGCGGTTGTACCTGTCCGCCAACCGCTGCTGGAATTCGGGCGACTGCTCGTTCAGCCAGTCCGTGAAACCGTTTCGTATCTCGTCAATCTTCGCGTTGGCAAGCTGTATCGCCTCGCTGTCCCTTACCTTGATGTCCTTGCCATGTTCGTCCTTGCCGATACTTCCGGTAATATCCCTGCACGGCGTACTGGTCGTTTATTTTTGCATTCTTGTCGGCACACTTCACCGAATATTCGTCGATACTCTCCGAGTAGGCTATCCTCACATCCGTTTCAAACAGATGCTTGATATAGGCGGTATAGATACCCGTGGGAATCCAGCGTTCACCGAAATTAAAATCCAGCTCGTCGAACGTAATCGGTCGGGGCAACGCTTCTTTCAGTGCGGCGAGTGCCTCGTCCACCCGCTCGTCTCGCAGGTGATTGGCTGCCCACACCTCTATCTGTTCCGCCTTTTCCACCACGTTCCCGGCGATGAAGCGGTCTTTAATCTCATAATTGTCCGCCAGCGGATTAAAGTAGATGCGCCCTTTGAGTTGAGTGACGAGTTCCTCCCTGCTGTTGTCGCAAAGTGTTTCCATGTAGTCGAGGTTCACCCTCCCGTACCGGTTCAGCGAGGCGGACAAGGCTTCTTCGGGTGTATCGACGTGTGTCACCTCATTCAGCGCGAAGGCCACCGGATGGTCAAAGATATCAGCCTTGATAAACTGCCCGTTTTCCACACGCTCCAATGATAGCATATCACGCCCCGAAGTGTCCATAAGCAGGAACTTTACGTTCGCTTTGGCATTCAGGCAGCCGAACCGCTCCGTAAACGTGTCGTAAGCGGTGTTCAGGGTTTCACGCTCCGGCTTGTTCTCTTGGTGCATTTCCGCCTCAAAGGTGTACAGGCGTTGGTAACTGTCACGCATGGCAATGTAAAGTTCCGCCTTCTCCTGCTGTGCCTTATCCATATCCAACGGGTGGAAGGTAGCTCCATAACGGGTAAGACCTTTCAGATAACCAACCTGATTGCCATCGGAAACCAGCATACCCTCTTTGTGGTGCGGTTCCAACTTCCCCATAAGCGGACGGGGTTTTATCAGTTCTTCCTCTATCCGTTGCTGCTCTTCCCGTTCCGGTTCTTCCCGGTGGTGTTCGGGAATGGTTTCCGCTGTTGGTTGCCGCCTGATGTCTTTTCCCTGTCTCAGTTGTTCCCTCTCATCCGGTGTGAGACGCATCATCGCCTCATAGAATCCGTTGATGGGCGGGTTCGTTTCCCAGTTGATGGCGGCATAGACCTCTTCCGGATTTGTACTTGGCATCTCCGGCTCTGCCTGCACCGCAGGCTCCTGCGGCTTTATTTCTTCTTTTGCCGGATTCGGTTGGTTGAACCGTTTTTTCCCGATGGAGGGCTTGCGCTTGTTTTTCTTGTCCGTTCTGGCTGGCTGCTTTTTCGCCATACCGGACTGGGCTAACCGCCGTTCTTCCTGCGTGAAGTTGAACAGGTCGTACAAATCCGTCACGGGAGGTGTAATCTCCGGCTTCTCTTTTTTCTCTTCCTTTTTCACGGATTGAGGTTCCGATGTCGCTTCAGGTACGGGTTGCTCACGCGGGGCTTCAGCTATCGGTTCCGGTTGTGGAGTAAGAACACTCTTTACAGGTTCCTGAACCGATAGCCGTGTGGCTTGTTGCACGCTTTGCCGTACATCTTGTACTTCCGTTTCGTTGTACAATTCCGGATTCAGCCGTCTGGCAAAATCTTCGGAGAGGATTTTCCGTATATCAGCGGCAATGCCCGGCACACCGCCCTCGTGTGTATAGACAAGGGCAGGCTTTCCATACAGATTGGTATCTACCGCTTCTCGGGTACGGATAATCCGCTCCGGATGCGAACTTATATAACTGTTGGTGACGATGCCGCTATCCTGCCATTCCTGTGTCGAGGCAAGCAGATGGTCTTCCGGTGTAAGTCCTTGCTTCTTCATGTTCTTCTGCAATACGATCAAGTCACTCCCCACTTCCGTATTTGCACTGTCGGTAAACAGGTTGCTTGGCAGGCGAACAGCCGAAACAAGGTCGGCTTGTTTCAGCATCTGGACACGCATGGCGAAGTTATCCCGCCCGTCCAGCACCCCTTGTGAGGTGATAAACGCCACAATTCCACCGTCGCGCACCGCATCCAGCCCTTTCAGGAAGAAATAATTATGTATGGCTTTGGTGGCGGAACGCCGCCCGTACTCTTTGCTTCGCGAGTATTCCGCGTCGAACACCGACATATCGCCGAACGGAATATTCGACGTAGCCACATCGAAATAATTGGTAAACGGCCGTTCTATCCGTTCAAACCCTTCCGCACGTATCTTGTGTCCGGGATAGAGGTGCGAAAGCAGCTTGCCCGTAAGCAGGTCCTTGTCAAACGCCATCACCTCCGCCTGCGGAGCGTTGGCGCCGAAAGCGGAGATAAACACGCCCTGTCCCGCCGACGGGTCAAGCAGGCGATTGGGGATAATACCTTGTTCATGGAGCGTATCGGCAATTGCCGATACGATTTCGGGGGGAGTATAAAACGCTGTCAGTACGGAGCTTTTGATACTGTCCATATAGCGTTTGTACTCTTTCTCATCGGTGGAGTTGTCACGGACAAGCTTGTGCAACTCCACCGTCATGGGGAACAACTCGCGGTCTGACTTCGCCCAATGTACGGAATCCATGATGGAACCGGCAGGGTTGAGAATGAACTTCAACCCGCCGAACCCGCAGTAACGGCTGAGCATCTCCCTCTCTTGGGGAGTAGCCGTCCTGCGCTCTTTTTCCAATGTGAATACCGTCCGCAATGCCTCGATGTTGTCCCGCAGCTTCGCTTTACGGTTAAACGCCATGTGCTTCGAGATAGGTTACGACGGCTCCCGTCAGTTCCGTATAAAGGTGTTCGTATTCAGATGTATAGGCGAAGCCGTCCGCAAGCGGGTATCGGGCAAACACCTCTTCCAGTTCCGGTTGCAACTTCAAAGCGAACTTTGCGGCTTCACCCGGCGGTACTTCCTCGGCGAACTCGTTCCACAACACTTCGATAATCGTGTTGTACTTGGAGAAATGAAGCCCTCCGGTGAGTGCCGCCATTGCCAGCTCCTGCGCCCCTTCGGGCGTAGCTCCTGACAAGCGGGACTGTTCGTACACGTCGGCGGCATGGTCGGCACGCCCAGTTATGAAATCGGTATCGGTCGCCTTGTCGGGATGGTTTTCTTTGAGGTATTTGAGTAAGTACAGACCGTAGTAAGAAAACTCGGTCGATTGATTTTTCTTGTTCATATTTCTATGGATTTTAGTGGGTTTATTATTAATTTTGCAAAAACAGAAAAATTATGGAAACCAAAGATTATATTGCTAAAGCAGATACCACCCTTGAACTTCTGAAAAAGTATTCAGAAGTAAAATATTCAAATGACTGTCTTTCAATTGAAGAGTTAATAATGGATACTGAATTATTATTATATCAATATGATCCTAACTATCCTTCATTATTTGAGATTAAATCTATCAAGGAAAGATATTCAAGTCGATATTGGGACTATGAATCTGTAATTATTGGGATGTTATCAATGATTTTAGCTAAGTTTAAAGAACTTTTGGCATCGAAATAACGGAAAAGGCACTCGACGTCCCCGCCGAGTGCCACCACTAAAATCCACAGTAAAATCAGTATCACCTATCTGGTAGTATGAATGACCTTTGTCTGTGAACTCAGTGGCGAATATACGCATTATTTCTTTTTTCGCCTGGTGTTCCCGCTATTTTTCTTGTCGGGGAATACGAATATGGTATTGAAATCCGCATCAAAGGTGACAACGGCGCTGAACGGCTTGCCCGCCTTGCTGTTGAACCCCTTGATTACATCCGTTTTCCCGTTCGTCAGCAACTCTGTTATCTCCGCATCTGTGAGCGTCTTTCCCGCTTTCTGCCGGAAAACGGGCAGACCGCAATCCGGGTTACTGCATCGGACAACTTTTCCGTAGAACTGCATCACGCCCTTTTGACATTTGGGACACGTACACCCCGTTTCTTTGTGGGAGAAGAGTTTATCCGAGGCAAGCAGTTCTGTTGTAATTTCTACGGTGAACCGCTCTATCTTTTCCCAGAATTTCTCACACGGGAAAATGCCGTTTTCTATTTGTGCCAACGCATTCTCCCATTCTCCCGTCATTCTGACGTTGGCTATCTGCATTTCCTTGACAACGGAATAGAGTGCAAGCCCTTTTTCCGTCGGCACGAGCAACTTTTTTTGCCGTACCATATACTCACGCTTGAATAGCGTTTCGATGATGGAGGCGCGTGTTGCCGGAGTACCGATACCGCAATCCTTCATCGCTTCGCGCTGGGCTTCATCCTCCACTTCCTTACCGCAGGTCTGCATGGCGGAGAGCAAGGTCGCCTCCGTGTGCAACGGTTTCGGCTTTGTCTTGCCTTCGGTCAGCGAACTTCCCTTGACGGGCAGCGTATCACCCTCGTTCCAGACGGGCAGTGTAATTTCTTCCGTTCCTTCTTCTTTCTCCTGATACACGGCACGCCAGCCGGCTTGCCTGATAACGGAGCCTTTGACGGTGAACGGCACGCCGCCACACTCTACCGAAACGGTGGTTACATCTTTGATACACTTTCCGGAAAAGGCTTCCAGCATACGCCCGGCTATCATATCGTAGATGATACGCTCGTCCGACCCGATGTTTTTGGGCTTCACTTCCGTGATGAGCAGGGCGTGGTGGTCGGTAATCTTCGTGTCGTCCACGCTCCGGCGGAACAATGTGTCCATTGCCGCCGCGTACTTGCCGAACGTGGGATGATATTTCAGTGTGAACAGCAAAGCAGGTATCTCGGCAAACACGTCTTCGGGAATATGGCGGCTCCCGGTGCGGGGATACGTGATGCACTTCGCCTCATAGAGCTTTTGTGCAACGGATAATGTTTGCTCCGCAGAGAATCCGTGCTTGGTATTCGCTTCTTTTTGAAGGGCGGTCAAATCGAACAAAAGCGGTGTTTCCTGTATGGTTTCCTTTCTCTCAACACCCGTAACGGCAAACGCCTCGCATGCTTTCACTGTGTTATAAACAGTTTCGGCTGCCTGCTTGTCTTTCCACTTTTCAGCAGAAGAGAGTTTCACGATTTCATTTCCCGTTGTTCCATTGGTCGATAGATGAATCTGGAACACGGGTTCGGGGACAAAGCGTTTGTTTTCGAGGTAGCGTTCGCACACCATCGCCAGCGTGGGTGTCTGCACCCGTCCGAGGGAATACGTTCCCCTTCCGGCGGCAACGGTGATGGCTTGCGTGGCGTTAATGCCCACGAGCCAGTCCGCCTCGCTCCGGGCTTTGGCGGCATAATAGAGGTTGTCGTACTCCGCGCCACATTTCAGGTTTTCCAGTCCCTCGCGGATAGCCTTGTCGGTCAGTGAACTTATCCAGAGGCGGTCGAAAGGGGTGGCGCATCCGATGTATTCGTACAAATATCTGAAGATTAATTCTCCCTCGCGCCCCGCATCGGTGGCTACGATAATGCCGTCGCTTTCACGGAACAGCTTGGAAATAACCTTGATTTGTGCCACCACGCCGCTATCGGGTTTGTATCCTTTCTCCCCTTTGACCTGACGGGGGACAAGTGTAAAGACGGGAGGGATAATCGGCAGGTTGTCCCGGTGGAAACCTTTCACGCCGTACCCTTCGGGCAGGGCGGGCATCACCAGATGCCCGAAAGCCCATGTCACATAATACCCGTTACCTTTCAGATAACCGTCTTCTTTTTCCGTTGCTCCCACGATACGGGCAATTTCCCGTGCCACGCTGGGCTTTTCTGCAATAATTGTTTTCATACTAATTTTACTTTGGATTTTAGTGGTCGGGGCGTTGTGCCCCGGTTGTTATTATTCTGTTTTTCTTTATACCTTATTATTATCGGTTGCTTCCTGCCGTTCTTTTTCAAGCCGGGTTATGAACTTGCGGTCATAATAGATATGGTTGCCGTCCGCATCGAGGTAGTCACTGTCCGGGTCAGCCGGTGGTAACCTCCTGATTAAACTGTCATGCAGTTTGGCAAGTGCCTTTATCAGTAACCACAGGATGACCGCTACCGGTACGGCATATAAAATCAGGTCTGCCATACCGCTACATTTTTACACCTTTAGGCTTGATTAAAGTCTTCTTTTGCTGCTGCTCCTGCTGTACGGCATTAACCGGAGCCGCCTGTCCCTGTTGCAGGGGCTTTTGCAGGTGTTGGGTCGCCTCGTTGGTCTTGCCGTCGGTATTGACCGCTACTTGCGTGCGGCTTTCCGAAGCGGGTGTAACCTCCCTTGCCTGTGATACATCGGGGTTGTTACGGAAATATTTGGGTTTGCCCGCTTCAAAGTTGTACTTCACGTATGCGGTATAGGGTTCACCTTTGCCGTCCCTTGTCATATCTTTGACAAGGATGGCTTTCCCTTCCGAAAATATTTTCTGCTGCTCCGGTGTCAGGGGAACGCCGCCCATCGTCTTTGGCGCACGGATATTTCCGTTCTCGTCCACCCATTTGTAATTATACACCTTCGGTTTCTGCTCCCCGTCCGCTTGGGAGGCAGATTGTGTATTTTGCCGTGCATTTTGCGTGGCAGGCGGAGGGGTGTTCTGTTGCTGCTGTTGAGGTTGTCCATTCTGCCGGGTATTCTGTCCGGAGGCACGCTGCTTTCTGTTCTGGCTTTGGTTCGGTTTCGCTTGGCGGGGCACGAACTCCACGCCGCCGCGTTCCACATTCACCTGCAAGGTGGTTTTGAACTTCCGGGTATCCGACAGGACGATTTCTTTATTGGGAATGGCACGTCCGGCACGCAGTTCGCTCATTTCATGGTCCGAAAACTCCGTCCTCCCGATTCTTGATGTGATTGGCACGTCCTTCACCGGGATGGCTTCTATCTCATTCGTCAACCGGTCGATACTGATGTACGATGGGATAATCTCGCCCGTTTCCTTATCCACGACCTCGGCGACACGTCCCAGATTGCCGCTGTTTTTCAGGTTCTCTTTATCTCCGGGAGTAAATATAACCCCCATAAATTCCTCATCGAGCTTCGGCTCTTTACGGATGGTATGGGGGACAAGCCCCATCGTACCGTCCGACATTTCCTTGAACGAAATCCGGGCTTCCATCTCAAAGCGTCCCCCGGCAATAATCGGGGAGACGGTCATAAGGGAGGACTTGCCGCCGTTAAGCATTTTTTCTAGATTGCCCGACGCTTCCAATTCTTGACGGCTGATGCCGTACAAGACTTTAAACTCCGACCAATTGATACGGCTTTCATCTATCAGGTATGTTTTTCCGTCGGGCTTCTTTTGTGTCTGTTCCGTTTCGGTATTGGCATGATTCTGAACGGATGACCGCTCCGCTTCCTGCAGCGGTTCGTTTTTCCGTTCATCCGCCCGCCCGTTTGTTTGCTCCTGTTCCTGTGTCTGCCCTTGTTTTTCGGTCTCCTTTCCGTCAGAAGACCAATGGTCTTCCACCGCCTGCCAGAAAGGGTTGAGGTCATCAGGCCCGTTGGGGGTAGGCTTGACTTCTTCCGATACAGTTTGCGGCTGTTGTCCGTCCTCCGGTTTCGGTGAGTTTTCCGGCTGCACCTGCTCCTGTTTCTCCGGCTGCTGTTCATACTTTGACGTGTCGATGCGGTGCGGTTCTAACAAGTCCCTGTTGGCGACCTGGTCCTTGAGCATATCCTTGAACACGTCTATCACCTCACCGATATTATCGGCGGCTACACGGTAGAACCCGAACCGTTTCGGTTCCTTGCACTGGCGGTAGAAATTCTCAAAGAAACTTTCCAGCATGTTGCTGTTCTTGTCGAATGACAGGAATTTCTGTTGGTTCGCTCCCGTGGCGGGAGTCGTTTTCGGTGTGCCGTCCCCGTTCAGCCCGGACACGACACCAATCTCGCCTGTCTTCTCGTCACGGACGACAAGCACATCCTTCTCTTTCTTTTTTTGTGCCATACTTTTGATTGTTTTTTAATGAATATGAAATTATTTCGGGGCGAAAGTAGCGGCTATCAGCCATCCGGCAATGGATAGCGGGACACGTGGCAGCTTGTGGCTCCCGTATGGAAGTTTGTGGCTTCAACCCTCGTTTCCCTCCGCTTGCTTTTTCTTCCCGAACTCCTTGAAATGGGTTTTCAGGAACTCCTCCACGTCCGATTCTTTATAATACACCTTGTGCCACAACATTTGATATTTCAGTGTGCCCGAACTCCGGTAACGCTGGATGGAGCGTTTGCTCGTGTTGAGCAGCCCGCACAAGTCCTGATTGTCCAGCAACCGTTCACCGTCCAGATACTTCACTTCCTTGTACTCCTTGCCCGTAAGCGATGCTATCAGTTGTTCGTTCCGGTCGAAGCGTTCCATGATACGCTTCATCCAACCCTCGAAGGTTTCCAGATCCAGCGCGCTCATAGAGAAGGAGATTCATGTATGGCCCAATAACCTTTTCTAAACTCATTCAACGTCTTTGGATTACAGGTTACAATACGTTGAGCAATACATTTTTCCACATCCGACAGTCGATACAAACATTTACTCCGTATCATACAAAAAGGAATCGACCGTTCTTTCCGCATACGTTGAAGAGTACGCGTACTTATTTTAAGTAAGTCTGCCAGTTCTTCACTTGTCAACCATATTTCCGGCTCTTGTAAGGGGGCAACTTCTTTTTTGAACACATAATCGGAAATCCGATTAATCTTTTCTACCAAATTCTGATATACCTGATGGTCTAATGTTATTATTTCCATACTTTTACGCTTTTTTGATTATGGCGCAAAATTGAGAAAAGAAAAGGGGGGACATCCACAGGTAGGTAACGACCTATGGAAGATTTTTCTGTATTATAGCCGTATCAGATTCTTTCAACTAAAAATCTGTTGTACAGAATTACAAGGTCATATTAATTCTTTGCCTATATTTGCAATCAATGTGTATTCAGGCACTCTTGTTTATTCGGAAAATACAAGAAAAGAGCAATACAAATGAAGCCAAAGACTATACTTAAAACCAATGAGCTATCTAATATACATTTATACATTAGCACTGGATGATGGTTTTTACTATGTAGGGAAAACTATTGATCCCGACAGAAGATTCAATGAGCATTTCAATGATAATGGAGCCGTATGGACTAAATTACACCCTCCTATCAGTGTTATTGAAAAAGAATCCTTTCTTGTATCGTCACCCGAAGAAGAAGAACGTTGGGAAAACCACCAGACCATAAAAATGATGAAAGCCAAAGGTTGGCAGAAGGTCAGGGGTGGTTTTTGGTGTAATGTGGGTGAAATCGAAACTATAAAGAACCTACAACATCATGGATATTTTTCAGATATAGATATTGAGGATATTTCATTTAATAAAAGAGAGCAATTCATTTATCTTCTTGAATTGGAGAATGATAAATATTATGTTGGTTATTCACGTTCTCTACAAATCGCCCTCAAAAAGCATGAAAAAGGTACTGCCTCATACTGGACTCGGATAAACAGACCTATACGGTTATTAAAGTATCAGGAAGTCGTGTTTGAAAACGGCATTCCTAATATAGACATGATTAATGAATGGGTACTTCAATGTGGAGCTGAACATGGCTACGAAAATGTTCGCGGAGGGAGTTTTACACTTTGGGATTCAGAACGCCATCTGGGACTCATCCAATCCTTCTTGCGTAAAAAAAGAGACTATAAGCCCATTGTTGGCTTTAGTATGCGCAGTAAACTCATAGAAGAATATGAAGAAAAGAATTCCATAATCGATTATAATTTACCACTTAAAGAAAACGAGAGAGTCATGGTTGTTTATGTTCTGGCATTAGAAGATGGCTACTTCCATGTGAGTTATAGTAGTGATTTGTCTGCGCTTATGCAAAAGTACGAGAGAGGAAAATGTTGCGAATGGTGTAAACTCCATACTCCCATAAGATTATTAGAGGTTATTCCCGTTATATGCCCCAAAGATTATTTGGAGATTATTGACGAACTCAATCCCATTGTCGAGAAGTATTTCAATGAATATGGGGCAGAAAAAGTCAGAGGTGGCAGATTCCCTATTGTAGATGAAAATCTACACATGAAAAAGGTTTTTGAAAGGTACAAGATAGAAGAAGGCAAGTATATTGAATATACCAAGAAAGAAATGAATCATTTGAAGTATGAACGTAAGAAACAAAAAAAATCATCATCTTTCACATCAAAGGATATTGATATATAACATTTTTTTCTAAACTATAGTATTATCTCGTTCTCTATATTTTTCAATATCCATTTGAACATATTTAGAATCCATAGGATCATATTTATTCATGCTTTCAAGAATTTGCTCCATTGCTTTATAAAAAGACAGAAAGCATTCTTGGTTCTTAGCTGGATTAATTTCCATATAGCCTGTATTAATATATCTAAAGAAATCAGGTTCATAATGGGCTGTTGAATAATTACGTTTAGCCCTAGCCCAATCTCCATATAGCTTTTTCCATCGGTTTACTATCTTCAATATTTCTGCCTTTGATTCTTGATGAGGGTTATAATATAACGGATTCTCTTTTTTAGTTATAATTTTGAGTAAAGATTCCATAATCTCGTACATTTTCATGAATGCAATATTCAGATAAAAGCAACCTTCATATTTGTTTATTCCCAGCTTAATATTTTTAAAACATATAGTTACATCAATTCGAGTAGCCAATAATAAAGCATGTACTTCTACTTTCCTTATTTCATTGAGTGAATCATTACTTAATAAAGAATTTGCTTGTTTAAAAGTAGATATTGCCTTATGAAAAGTGAATAGTATTTCACTCATTTTATCAATATTGAAATCGTCATTCAAATCATTCATAACTCTTTAAAATTAGTTTTTAAAACCATAGCTTTTCATTGTATCATATCAAGTAGATATTCATTAGAGATTAACCGTTTTACCAAGAAATATCCCAATAACGGATTTAGCTCCCAGTTCCATCATTTTCCGTCGTAGTTGCCGGAAACTCTGCCCACTTGTCAGCACATCATCGAACAAAATCACATTCATTCCCTGAACGTCCCGCTTTTTGATACGCAAACTCGAAACAACCTCTTTGTGAGATATTCCTTTCATCTGTTCCCGTTCCTGCTCAATCCATATCGTCTGAAATCCATCCCGTACATTCAGCCATTTAGATAAATGATAACACAGAACCGGAAACCTCTTTCGTTGCCGCTCCCGTGTCGAAGCCGGAATAGGAATTAAAATCGTCTGTTGAGGAGAATCACAATAAGAAATATTTTTCATGCAAAGAGAGATTATCTTAGCAACTAACATGCCGCAATGTCCGCCCTCCTTAAATCTGAATATCAGGTTACTGATACGTTTCTGATGCCCATCTATCTTCTGAACACGCGTAGGATAATAGTCATGTACATAATAACAGAGACTTCCGTCAATCTCGCAATCCCCATTGAAAGTCGTATCGTACGGATAAAAATCTGTTTCTACGCCACAGTCATAAGAGAATACCAGAATATCCTTATACATACTCAACCGTTCGGAAGATTCCGCCCGTCCGATCCATCCAGCCGATCCTCCGGTATTCATCATTCCGATACCGATTTCAAGTTGCTTATTGAATGGTTGATGTGAAATGACATACCAGTCATATTTTTTACAAACCTCTGTAAAATCACAGAAGTGATCTGAAAGGAAATAAAACAAGCCACCTTCCTTTAGCACAATCACAAACTCCCCCAATGGTTGCCGCTTCAAATAGAAGAACTCCTCAAAGCTCCTTAGGTCATCCCCCATTGGAACCTTATAATCCTCAAATACCATTCCCGAATCATATTCGACAAGCATATCAAAAGCCTCAACCATAATCTCTTTGTTCAAATTCAATAACTTGCACAAAGATAGCTACTTGCCATTCAGAGGTAAAATTCATTCATCCTCTTTTATATTCTTTTATATATAGAAATGGCAATCAGACAGAGATTGACCAAAAAGCGGCTTAACCTGCTTCATACGATAACAAATTAAGCCGCATTAAAACTATAGTGACAATCAGTTTACCCTCTGTTCCTTACTAATCTGCAAAAAAACAGGAATTTTTTGTTCACTGACTTTCTGTGTAAGTTGCCGACATATCCATTCCCTGAACATAGAGCAGAACGGACTACTCATGCGAAAGGCAAGCATTATAATCATATTCAGATTATAATAATCCAACTTTCCATATTTACCGGGAGCATATTCGATTGCCTTCTCTTTTTTCACTGCATACTCCCGTAAATCCCCTTCTACAAAAATCTTTTTAATCTGACGCTCCACAGAAGCACCGCCAACAAAAAATATATCCGCAATTTCTGCTATATTCATCCAAATACTGCCATCCTCGGCAGGCTTAAGAGATATACGAACACTGCCGGAATCTCTTGCCTCTATAACTACCTTACCTTCTTCCATATATCAAATATTACAATTTTACTTCCATTGATCCAAATCATCCAATTTCCCAGCCAACTGTTGCATATCTTTCCGTATTTTATCATTAGTTATGCGAGCATATATTTGTGTCGTTTCAATATTCGTATGTCCCAACATTTTCGATACAGTTTCAATCGGGACCCCCTTCGCAAGAGTCGTTGTGGTGGCAAAAGTATGCCTTGCAAGGTGCAACAGAATAGGCTAAGCAAGCAACAGCGAACAGGTGAAGATAAAACGTAAATCGTTTGAAATGAGCAAGGTTTCAGTATTTTGCCAAGTGGTGAAAATGCAAATGACAACGGAATATTGAGGTTATTCAGTTACCAAACCGTTAGCCGTCCGGTTACCGAAACGGCAATAGGTAACGGCGGGCAATGAAAAGAAGTCTTCACCGTTTTGTTTGCACTCATACACAGCATTTTGCATATCAAAGAACGCTTATATGGCAAGTAAATTTGCACTTAAAAATATAAGCGTATGAAAGTAGAAAAATTCAAGGTGCTGCTCTACCTTAAAAAAAGCGGATTGGACAAGTCGGGCAAGGCTCCCATCATGGGTCGCATCACCGTGAATCGGACAATGGCGCAGTTCGGCTGCAAACTCTCCTGCACTCCTGAACTGTCGAATCCCCGTGAAAGCCGTCTGAACGGCAAAAGCAAGGAGGCGGTAGAAACCAATGCGAAGATTGAAAAGCTGCTGTTGGCGGTAAACGCCGCTTTCGACAACCTTGTGAGCCGTAAGGTTGATTTCGATGCCACCGATGTGAAAGACCTCTTTCAAGGCAGTATGGAAACGCAGATGACCCTCATGAGAATGACGGATGCTGTCTGTGACGACATCAAGGCGCGTATCGGCATAGACCGTGCGAAAGGAACTTATCCCGGCTACCACTATATGCGCCTGACGCTTGGGGAGTTCATAGAGCATCGCTACAAGGTCAAGGATTTGGCTTTCGGACAGCTGACGGAACAATTCATCCATGACTATCAGGACTTCGTCACGGGAGAAAAAGGATACGCGATAGATACCGTCCGCCACTATCTCGCCATCCTGAAGAAAGTCTGCCGCCTTGCTTACAAGAAAGGGTATTCGGAGAAATACCATTTCCAACATTTTGCCCTGCCAAAACAATCGGAAAGAACCCCACGGGCATTGAGCCGTGAATCGTTTGAGAAAATCCGTGACGTGGAAATACCACCATACCGGAAAACGCATATGCTGGCAAGGGACCTTTTCCTGTTCGCCTGTTATACCGGGGTCTCTTATGCCGATGTGGTCTCCATCACCGACGAGAACCTGTACACGGATGACAACGGGGCATTATGGCTGAAATACCGCAGGAAGAAAAACGAACTTCGTGCCAGTGTGAAGCTGTTGCCCGAAGCGATTGCACTTATTGAGAAGTATCACAGTGAGGAAAGGGATACCCTGTTCCCTCTGCTGCACTGGTCAAATCTCCGAAGGCACATGAAAGCGTTGGCGGCATTGGCAGGCATCAAGGATGACTTGTGCTATCATGTTGCAAGACATTGTGGATTCTCTTGCTTGCTAAAATACAATAGCTTACAAAATATTTCAGCTTAACAGGTAACGATTTAGAAACCAGCGAAATTCTATATTTCACCTCGTTTTGCAGTAATTCAAAAGAACGCTTTTCCTGAATGCAAAGGTACGACTTTTATTCAATAAAAGCAACTAAATCGAAATTTTTCCCAGTGCCGGAAATCGTATGGAATGGCACAACAAGCATAACAAACACAGCCATTAAAAGCCCCTCCCAATCATCATACACCTTTATTCTGTAAAATTTATACGAAATATTGAATTATAATTTGTCATTTCGGTTTTTATTCGTATCTTTGCGCTATATAATCTGATAAATTCAACGATTATGATAGCAGAGTTCAATATTGAGAATTTCTTCTCCATTAAGTCGGCTCAAAAAATAAGTTTTGAGCCTTCATCAGACACTTTTATGTCTGATGAGTATTCGTATGAAGTGAAAGACGGTGTAAGGTTGTTGAAAGTGGGAATCATTTATGGCGCCAATGCCTCCGGTAAAACCAATATATTGAATGCTGTCGAGTTTTTCAGGATGCTTGTGCTACGGATGCTCAAAGACCGGAATGAGAAAACCGGGGTTGTTCCTTTCATGTTGGATGACACTTCAAGGAATGAAAAGACGAAGATGTCGATGGTATTCTATATCAATCAATCGAAATATATCCTTAGTTTTGAATTGGATGCAAGATGTATTTATTCCGAGACATTGATTGTATATGATTCCATTCGCCCTACCAAATTGTATAGCCGCAGTTATGACGCCACCACAGATTCTTCAATCATAGAGTTTGGTGCAAACCTTAAAATGACGAAAAAAAGCCAAGGTGTGATTTCCGGAAACACAATCAATAATTGCAGTGTGCTTGCCGCATTTGGTAAAAGCAACGTGGAACGAACAAGGCTGAACGATGTGTACGATTATTTTGCCAAACAAGTAAAGGAAACATTAGCTCCCGGTATGTTGCTTTCGGGTTATATCAAAGCACGATTGGACAAGGATGAAACAGGAGATTTGAAGAAATTTATTCTAAGTTTCCTGAAAGCCTCTGATTTCAATATAGAAGATGTTGCCTTACACGAAGAGGAAGAGTTGATCACTCCGGAACTGGAGCAACTGATTCAGAACGCCCCTATTGGTAATGAAGCAAAAGCCGAGATGCTTAGAAAAGGTAAGATTACAAATACGGAACTGACATTCAAGCATAAAGCCGGAGATGGTTTCTATGACTTGTCCGAAGAATACGAATCCAACGGCACTATGCGATTTATGGGGCTGGCTGTGATTCTGAATTTTCTGTTAAAGACCAACCGGTTTGTACCCATTGATGAAGTGGAAACAAGTATCCATTATGAATTGCTTGCTTATTTCCTAAAAGTTTTCTTGGCAAATAGCACTGGGACTTCCCAGATGTTGCTGACAACTCACGATATCAATCTTCTCAACGAGGATTTCATTCGTCGTGATACGATATGGTTCACTGACAAAGACGAATTTGGCGAAACTAAAATAGTGCGTCTCTCTTCTTTGGGACTGCATAAGAATCTTTCCCCATATAACGCCTACAAGCAGGGGAAATTAGTAAAGTTGCCGTTCCTCGGCAGTCAGTATATTGATTTAAACGAGTAGTGATATGGGGCGGACAGTAACAAAAAGTATCGCCATCATAGGCGAGGGAGAAACAGAGTGGTTTTACTTCGATTCTTTGAGGATTGCCCGTCGTTATCCTTTCAAGGTTGCGCCGGATTTTCCGCAGCATAGCGACATCAATCATATTCTGAAACTGGTAGAGTCCTATTTGAACAAGCAATATGATTATATCGTATGCCTGTTTGATATGGATAGACTATATCAGTATCCCTCTGAAATGCAGTTGTATCAACAGGCAAAGAAAAAGTACAACACAAGGGAGTATAAGGGAAGAGTGATGTTTGTGGAAACGAATCCATGCACGGAATTTTGGTTTCTGCTGCACTTCTTGCCAAATGTTGTCTGTCGGCGATATGAGAGTTACGAGCAACTACTTCCCGAATTACAGAAATATATGCCGGGATATGAAAAGACAAAACGATATTTCATACGCACCAACCTTTATAAATACTTGACAAAAAGCGGTGACTTGAAACGGGCGATGTCAAATTCAGAGAAATTGTGTCAACTATGCAAAGAATCGCCGGAAGATATGATGGCGTACTCTGAGATTCATAAGGTGATAGAACTACTAAACGATATATAAGTTTAACGAGAAAAAATAATCTTAAAGTGTATGAACAGAGATAATTTCGCGAAAGTTCTCAAAGAAACAATAATATCCGGAGATGTTGAAGCAGATAAACTTCCCAAATTAGTATATCCCATACGACAGGCAATTGAAGAAATCATGCCATCAAAGCTCTTCAGATATAGAGCTGTAAATGACAATAATATTGAGGCTCTTAAATCGGATTCTGTATATACAGTAACTGCGGACAATTTTAATGATCCATACGACTCATTGTTTCAGTATAATCTTGATGAGATTAGTTCAATTATTATGTCTACAGCGAATGTTGATTTTATGAGCGCAATGCAAACAGTATTACAAAGAGACGCTGTACAAAAAGAATTGACAAAATTTTTTCCGACAGGAGAGTTTGTTAAAGTGAAAGAGAATTTACTTAATATCGATTTGTCTTCTAATACTGATAGCATGGAGACACAATTGAAATCAATGGCAACATTCATCATTTTATTTATAAAAGAAATTGCTCCTGAAGTGAATACTCAGATAAGGAATTCGGTCTCTTATGCTTGCTTCAGTGAAAATGTAGATTCTATTACAATGTGGAGTCATTATGCCAATAATCATACTGGGTTTGCACTCGGCTATACCAAAGAAGCCTTATCATTCAACAAAATGAATACTATACACTGTGGCCTATTTCCTGTAATATATGATAGTATTAGATACAATGGAAGTTCTCTCTTTGCATGGGCTATATACAATATTTTTGGCATTCATATGATAGAAATTGACAAATTAGCGAATATAAAAGTTGGACTTTATAAATCGACAGATTGGTCTTATGAAAAGGAATGGAGACTAATCCATACATTGCCAACATCACAATGTGGAAAGTCAAGCATTTCTCCTGTGGAAATGATTCCGTCAGAAATATATTATGGAGCAAGAATAAAAGCTGAAGACAAGACAAAACTTCATAAAATAGCAGTAAGAAAAGGACTCATCGAATACGAAATGTATGTTGACAACGCATCAAGTCAATATACCATGCAATTCAAGCGATTGAAATGACTTCATTACAAATTCAATTTTTCCATTTCATCAACCAGTACATATATTAGGGCTATTAACTGAATATCCCTACGTAACCCTTAGGACTATGCCGTCGCCATTGAGCGGTACGCAGCCAATGCCCTCAATAATCTACTCCGTGAGGTTATCCCTGACGGTCAAAGCAGAATATGAAAATAGAAGCCCAAGCGCAGACATGGCACATCAGTTGCTGAGCAGCCGACATTCCCATGCCGATTCCACACCGCTTTCAGGCTATCAGGTAACCGTACCCTCCCCACAACCAATAGGGCATAAACCTGGCAACAACCTATAATCCGGAATCCATCGCCGCCCACAGCTCCTTGCCGCTCTCCCTGTACGATATCGCAAGGATACAAAGACAATGCCCCTCGGCAGAGTCCGAGAAGGTGTATGAAATAAGGATAGAAACCGACTGGCGGAGATTTCAAGCTCCGTTCACGATAGCCCGATGGCTATACCGGATTTCTTGTTAGAATGAATTTAGATCAGCCTTAACAACTTTGCCATTTACAACCTTGATACGATAAAACGCGATGTTGCCGTCTTGATTTAATCGGATAAGAGTTTCACCCAAAGAGTTTTGACCCAATTCTGCGATTACCTTTGAGCCTGTTTTGCGGATGGTTTTAAACTTGCCCCTTATGTAGTTAGAGTATCCATCTTTGTCAAGAAAATCAAAGACCCATTGAGAATCGTACCTGAATGAATCATCAAGGTGCTTGACTATTAGTTCTGCATCGAGATTATTCCATGCGTTTGTGAAATCGTTGTATATTTTTATATTTACTTCATCCATAGTAACGATACGAATTAAGCTGAGACAGTAAAGAAAGCGCCAAATTCTATTTCAAGAAGGCGACTAATACGGCAATACAGGTAATTACAATATTAAGAACTACCATTGTCTTGGAGAACTTGGAGGTCTGTGCAATTTCATCAAGTTTTGTTTCGATAACTTTAGATTTATCTGCAATGAGATCAGAGACCTTACTAATATTTGAGATTATAGTATCGAGTTTGTCCGAGTTCGCAGAAATAGAGACAGCAACGGATTCAAACTTAGAGGCTTGGTTATTTTGATTATTCCTAATCACTGCAAGGTCTGCATCTTGAGCATCTTGAGACGATTTCAAGTCGTTAGCGATTTGAGTCAGAATCTGAGCATGGGATGTTCCGGTTGCTTGAAGCTGAGATGCAATCTTTTCAAGAGTAGCATCCTGTCCCATCTGAGACTGGTTCAGTTGATTCTGCAAAGTGGCTATGTCAGATTTGAGAGAAGTAACCGACTCAGTTGCCTTGACAAGCGATGCGTGAACAATCGCAAGTTCCTTAATGCTTGCCTTGAAATCATTGTTATTTTTCTCGTAGGTTGCCGTTAGCGATTCTGTCTTAGTCGCGAGGTCATTAGCTGCCTTGCTGACACTCTCTATAAACCGCATAATGACAGAGTTGCACTGATTGGCAAAAGATGTGTTGAGAGTTTCAAGCTGTCTCTTAACCATATCAATAGACTTTTGAATCTCTGAATTGATGGACTCATTTTCAGACTCCAGCGCAGACGATATGGAGTTTAGAGTTTTCGTTACAGACTCAAACTCATTCAAGAGTTTTTTTATGTCTATTCGTACTTCGGCATAAGCACCGACGGTATCGTCCACCAAGGCTCTTGCCGATTTGATGGATTGCAATTCCTGTTCCAGTTGCGACAGGCTTGCGAGTATTTCTTGAGTAGTCATATTCTTTTAAAATGGGGATGTAAAATTTTCGGTAAATTCAGTTGTCCAATCTACATGTCGGTGCAACTCAACTATCAGTTCGAGCCGTTCCAATCGCGTAAGTTCCGTGTTGCCGATTATGTTTCTTGTGACGAGTTCATCTTTGAATCTTTTAAGTAGGGTATAGAAGTTACTGGTGTCATCAAGGTTTTTCAAATCCCGATAACCATTCATGTAGCTTCTTTCAAGGTCTTCACCGGACGGCGTCCCTTCCTCGTCGGCCTTAAGATAGAAAAGGCAGAATACATTGAGGAAGTCAAAAGACGGATTTTTATCAGTCAAAGAACGTCTTACCAACCTCACAGCGCCTAACAGGTGTTTCACATTATCTTTAGGTGTACCGCCGGGGGCTATGAGGTTATCGTCGATGACTCGCATATATTTGAAAATATGCTCAAAGTCAAAATTTCTACCGCTGTCAGTGTCTTTTACCAATGAGAAAGGCTCACCATTGGGAGCTTCAAACTCCGGACGTGCGTATTTTGAATTGAAGTAAAAATAAATGTCATCCTTCAATTCTTCATTTACTTGCAGCCAACTTTCATCGCTGGAGATAGCTCGTTTGCAAAAGTCATCAATATCTTGAATGGCTCTTTTTCGTTTAGTGGCAATATTGCTATATATGAAATCCGTCAGATAACCGAGGCACTGTTGCATCTCATTCGCTCCTTTGTATAGTTTTGCCTTCTCTATTTCATTCGCTGCACGTTCTTCCGAGAAATATCGTTCAAGGAATGTCTGAAGATTCTTGAAATAGGAACCGGGTGCAAGTTTCTTCGTAACGATACGAAACTCCTCGCGTATGTAATCTTGAGTATAATCCTCTATCAACCCAATGCAGCACATACGATAGATAGCTTTCATCAAAGCTTCATAATACCGTTGCTTTTTATCTTCCAGTTTATGATGATTCCCACCGATTGGACGAAGTCCGGCCTTTAACAAGTGTCCATCAAGTGTTTCAGAATCTTTAGACGGATATTTGTAAGAGATGTATGCAACGATTGTGTCTCCGATGTCAGCATTGTTCATTCTGGATAGGAATCCACTGACGGTTTTGTTTGTTTGTGACGTTTCATCCACCTCATTCAATGAAGCTTCTTGTTGCGTCATCAAGTAATACATTACCCACTTCTCAAACTGCGGACCGATGAAATTACCATCATAGAAGAACTTGTGTACCCCGAAATCAACGGGAATCTGCTCATACAAACGAGTGTTCGGGTCTTGCTCGCTAAAGACTCTGTCATTATACAAGATAACAGAAAGTGCCATTTTGCGGTCTCGACCAGCACGACCGGCTTCTTGGACGTATGCTTCAAGAGAGCCGGAATGATTGACGTTTAACGTAAACCGCACATTCGGTTTGTCTATTCCCATGCCGAATGCTTTGGTTGCAACCATTATATTTGTGTCACCTTGAATAAATTCGTCTTGCGCTGTCAGGACATCGCCTCCACAATATCGACTAACTGCATCAACGCCTAATCCATCAGAAATTTGGCGAGCAATACCGGGGTTATTCATAGAGTCATTGACCCCAATTGATCCTACACGATGGGGGCAGAAAACAATGGCAGATGATGGATTGTCTTTGCGCAAAAACCAGTTGCGGTCCACCTCGGTTGACAAGTCGAACGATTTGATGAATTTACCATAATCACTATTCTCATCAATGTTTTCTCTGTCAAGAAAGCGCTGCTTTATTGTGGCTATGTTTTCCGGCTTCAAAAGTTCAGTCATTGAAGAATAGAAAACATCTCGAACTACATCCGCTACCTTCTTATTTTTCGCCGCATATATATCCCATTTAGAATGAGCCTCCGGGTCATCTACTGGAATAACGCGATATTGAAGTTCAAGCCTGTTTGTATTCTCATATCTTACAGTTGATTGTGGGTCAAGGGGAAATGCGGAATCTCCCGACAACTCGCGTTCAACATCAGCAAGCACATCAAACGATGCAGTAGCTGTCAATCCTATCATAGTTATGTGATTGAGGTCAGGATTATCAGTCTGTTTGGGCGATACATACTGATACATATTGCGCCCAAGGTGGAGATAAGCAAATCTGAAATCATGTCCCCATTCTGAGACACAATGAACCTCATCTATTACACCGTATGAGAAATAAACATGGTTATCTCTCATAGCACGCAAGGATTCTCTGAAACGATATATTGCCAACCGTTCAGGAGACATTAAGACGAATAGTTTCTTTGACTCCTTCATCTCTCTTTCTCTTGCAGCCTTGTCCGAAACTGTAGAATTGATGTAGGTGCATATATCTATACCACATTTCATAAGACCGTCATACTGGTCTTTCATCAATGAGACAAGAGGGTCAACCACAATTGTAACTCCGGGTTGGAGCATCGCTGAAATCTGATATGTCAGGGACTTACCTCCACCGGTCGGCAATAGTCCAATAACACTTTTCAATTGTAATGCGCGAGAAATAATTGGCAACTGTCCTTCTCTGAAATCTTGCTTCCTAAAAAGAAGTTGCACAAAATAGCGAATATGCTCTACATTCTCCTCAATGGAATCGTGTATGCCCTGCGCATTTAGCGTTGTAAGAGGTTTATATACAATCCTGTCGGTTGTATAGATATAGTTTTCAGAGATTAACTCCTCAATAGAACGAACATTGAAGTAGCACTGATTTTTTGCCTTAAATTCAGAAAATTCCACATCCATCGGCTTTGATTTCTCTGTTAGAGAGACGTCTATCACCATGTCGTACTCTACATTACTAAGTCCGGCATTCGCCACTGTATATACATCATTGCCCAAATGGAGAGGTGAATCTTGATATTCCGGATTGATAATAGTAAGTTCAACCTCCGGGAATTTAAGATTATCATAATCACGACTTGCGGATGCAATATGATCAAACATCATTGAAAGTTCCTTGAATGCTATTGCGGCACATGGCACATCTGATTCTTTAACAAGGACTTTCCATAAATTTGATTCTAATGAGATATGGCCAGTCAGAATTGCCTCTATCACTGTTTTTTGTATGCGAGCAACTGCTAACGGGACTGACTTTATCAAATATTTTATCTTGGCATCAATATTTTCGATTGTCGGTTTGTATGCTATGGCTCCAAACCTTTTGGCATTCTCATCGATTGCGGAAAAGCGCATAAACTCCACGAACAGATTCTCCAAATAAGGGCTGGTTCTCGTGGGTAGTCCCCTGACAACCATATTATTGACCACGGCAAGAATTGGATTGACATCGTCATATACACTCGCGCCCAAGTCAAAAGGAGCCAAGACATCAAAGGCAGTTTCTTCCGCAGTAATTGTCATCTCCGGAATCGCATCAAGTAAGTCAGATTTGTAAGCGGCTCTGAATTGCTTGGGAGCAAAGAACTTATATGGTATAAGTATGGGCGTTCCTGAATCTAATGAGAATGTAAAGTTCCGGATAAAACAACCGAATGTGTATCCACCATACGATTTGCGATGGAAGAACTCCGTGTCCCTGAAAGGTTGGTAGAATGTCGTGGATTTTTCGTCAAAATAACGACAAAAGGAGTTTATTCTATCTTCTCGATGATTAGCTGGACCAAAACATGCCACCACATGTTCATGTCCATTTGAAGCAATAACCTCGGCCAAAGTCTTTAGGTTAATAGTTTCAATATCAAGAATATTTGAAAACAGATGAATTACTGTGTTATATTGGATGGTTATTTCATCAACACATTCAAACTGCAATTTACAGGAAGCAGGTAATCCTTTATTTATTTTTGTGATTTTTATGTCAGGGAAACAAGAGCGAATATTCAATTCTGCCCTTGACAACGCTGCCGATGAAGGCTCGACTAATGTAATCTTTTTAAGATTTCCGAGACGCTTTATCTGTTTGAGATATTGAATCAAACATACACTTCCAATACCTTGACCACATCCCCAATCGAAGACCTCAAATGGATTGGAAAAAGACTGGGAAAGCAATGACATTATTGCTTTAAATGCTTTCGCGGCATGGGATTCACCATATCCAGCCATGTAGCAATTAAGACCGTCATCGGTTTGTAGGATGTTGACTCCATGATTTACTTCCGGATGCAGCCACGGTGCTTTGTTATAATCTGACGGCACAAGATTCTGGCACGTCTTGATTATATCCTCAATTGTAAGAGGCGAATATTTTTTAATTTCGTCCCGATACATTATCGTCCTGTTATTGTGTCTTGTAGTGGGTTCAACTTATGTTGATTCCAATTGTTTACTGCAACTTCCTTACTTGAATTTGCATAGCAGTATTCACAAAGATGAGGGCAAGTATTATATTCGCCTATATCCTTGCTTTTCATGCAGCCACATGCGGTGCGTTGCCCCTTATCTCTATTATTCTTTTCAATAATAGCAAATCTTTCGTCGCTAAGTAAAATTGCATCGCATGGTATTTCGACAGGTTCTAATTCGGCAAAAAGGCTACCTGAATTTGTGGAGTCTATAATTTTTGCTCCGAGGAATTGCATAAGTTCTGACGAATGATAACCGAAACGCACCATGAGACGGTCATCCACACAATGATTATGCTCTACACCATGCAGATTTGCTGATTCTCCACAAGTTGCAAGAGTAAAGTTCCATCCTGTATTTTGATTGAGTTCGACTAACCGTTGAGCAAACTCAATCATCTGCACTTGTGTCCAATCTTGATAGGCAATATTGCTTCGTTCAAGATTAGTTTTGACTTTACGATAGGAGATAATGTCAGCAAAGCTGAAAACGAGTTTCTCCGTATAGTCACGGAGGTGGTTACCGATATTTTCAATTTTTTGTAACAACTTATCCATATTGATTTTGTCAGTAAGGATAAGCGGGTCAAAGCGCCAAACGACAGCGCCTTTACCGAGTTTGTCAACAAGCAGCTTAAATGTTTCGATACGCTCTGCGATCGGAGGCACACCACGTTCAAGACCTTCTTCCTCGTAGTCATTGAGAGTGTATTGAATGTAGCAGCCGATACCGCGCTCTTTCAAATAATCCAGATGCCTTAGAAGTGGTCGGGGATTTTTAGACCAAAATACTATGAACTTAGTATCAGCATACCCAACATAGCTTTTTACGCCATTGAAAGGATTTGTCCATGCGGAGTAACCTTTTTTTAGCCTATTAAAAAACCAATCGGCGTAGAAAGCCGGTATATCCGTGCTTCGGCTTGCAAATACCACAATGGGAAAGGTGGCTTTAGCCACTTCTCCATTATCAAGAGTAACGAATCTATCTTCTTGCTTCTTTGCCATTATTAAAAATCAACATCAGCATTATCATATACCTTTTCATGCAAAAAGGATAATACCTTGGCATGATTTTTTTCTCCGTCCGAGGCGATGGTTGCTCTGCTTTTGTTATGCCCAAAGAAATTATTGTCAATTTTTCTTTCGAGGTCAGCAAGCGTAGCATTTAACATAGGTATGTTCCGGAAGACAGGAGATTTGGAGAGGTCACTATATATCATTGTATATAGTGCATCACGACTTTCAAATTGAGATAGTCCCATGAAGTCAAACCCTGAACTGGTATTTGTTGCGGAAGAAACAGTATACTGAAAAGCCTCGCGATTATTAAGCATAACGAGTATGCGGTTTCTTATTAAATTCAGGTCTGTGGGATTTTTCTTGATAGCGTCACTTAAAAGAAGGTATGCAAGACTAATGATTTGTTGTCTATCATCGATGTCTTCAACAGTACCGTAGGAAATAAATACGAACAATCCATTTCCTAACAATGCTTTATCCTGAACATCTTTTAGCAGTGAGGGATTTTGTTGAATTTCCCTCCACGCCTTAAACATAGGATGATAAACTGCATCTCCATCGTTGCCGCTTTGAAGGCAAGACATAGCTTGTTGAGCTAATTCTTCAAAGTGTGGTTTACTCTTTGGTTTAGCAGTCGCTTCTGCAACGACATTAAGATTAGACGCAGAATTGTCAGTTTTGCGATATTCTAAGTCAATATTACGGTCGAACATATGAAGAACGCATTTGGAAACTTTACCATTAGAGTAATACACCGTAAAGCCGTAGTCGCGATAGTCAACCTCTTGCCAACCGAAAGGAGTTTGTGCTTCGATAGGGAAACCTCGGAGTTCAACCTTATCTGCTGTTTTGCTGACAATACGCATAGGCTTATCCGACATATTCGGTTTGCCGAGATCATCATTAAAAACTTTAACGATGTAGCCGTCGCCGGGATTGAGTTTATAGCCACGGCAACCATTTGTGTTTTTCTCAACACTAACAGTACGGATACATTGTTGTAAACCCATAACCTCAGAGCCGTTTTCAAATCTTAGATGGCAATCAGATTTGAAAACGAAAGGTTCTATTGTTGACGGATTAGGCGCAACTGGTATCGACTGGGGCTGCGATTGCCCCAGATTAGTGGGCTTCTGAACCGACTGGGAAGAAGTATTAGCCGCAACCATTTGTTGAGACTTTTGTTCTTCCTCTTCCTTCTTGCCAAATAAGAAATCTAAAAATCCCATATTTACATATTATTTTACCGGTAGCTCTACGGTAATTATACGAAAAGAAAACGTGAGCCAACTATGCCACGTCTTAACTTGAAGGTCGTAGGAAACCATTTGCACAGATGTAACAATAGCAGCCCACGCTATATGCGTGAGAACCACTATGCTATCTTTGTGCGATTTGAAAATTTCCTACGTTTTCAAGTTCAAGATACGCATAACGCTTCTTATTTTTCCAAAATGTCGTGGAGAGGTCGTAACCTATCCAACGGCAAAGTTAGCAATAATTTATGACACTCCTGATACCGAGAGGTCAAAAGAATCCCTGAATGGGAAATTTTCACAACCGATGTAGAGGGTATCGAAAGCGTCGGAGCTGTCGGTGCGGTGTTCGAGCAGGTCTTCCTCGGACTCGGCGAACTTTTCGCCGGACTTGTCCTTGCGGAAGCCGTTGCGCCCACGCAACAACCCTGCGGATTGGATTGCGAGGATAAGGTCTTCATTGTTGGAGCGGTTGAAGAACGGCATCAGGCGTTGCTTACCTGCGAAGCCCTAATCTATTATGTGTGTTATAGTATAGATGAGAAAAATATTGGTACATAGCGCAAAACGTAAGGTAATTTGCCGAACATCAGCAGTTCGGCATAGGTAAGCAATCCGTTATTTGTAATATTTACGCTCTCACAAAAAAACGCATCATTGACATCACGCAAATCCAAATATAACTTTTTCACACCTTATCTGCTGCCCCAAATTTCTCAAAAATAGAATACTTATTCTCCCTCTTGTTCCCATTTAATCTGCATCTCCCTTGAAAGTTCCACGATTTCTCGGCTTACCCTCACAAGGTCGATGGTACATTTCTCCAATTTGTAGAGAAGCATCATCGCCTTCTTCTCGGAAAAGTGGATGCGAAGCTCTTTGACGACCTGATTGTAGTTGGTGCCGATGGCTCGGAACTGGGCATGGAAGTCGGACAACTTGGTGTAATAATCCACCAACGTCTTATCCACTTTCAATACCCGGAACTTCTGACCGAAGAAATGCGCCTTGAGAAAGACGGCTTTCGCATACACCTGTGATTCCTCGTACATCGTGAGAAACCTGTTCCATTCCACATCATCGAAGCGCACCATCACGCAGTGCGTCTTCGGGTTCAACTTGGGATTTCTCCCGTACTTGCTCTTCTTGTTCATGCTGCTTGTTATTTCAATTTAACGGTTCATTCATTGTCTAATCTCCGATTAAAAAACATCGAAATTATCCGACTGCGGAGGATAATTCTGCCCACGGCGGTGCAAGGATTTTCAGTTACTTAGAATTATTCGGGTAACTGAAAATATATCTTGCTGTGTCTTTGAGGACACAAGAATCCTCCGCTTGTCGGATTGGTTTCCGAGTGTAATAAATCACTTGGGTATCGGTTAAGCCGATGAAGTGTATTCACCAGCCTAACCGACTTTCCGTAATTTCGTCAGAGTTTGCGCCACTGCTCAATGTCATTCCGGTAGGCGTTGAGGTGCAAGCGGACAAGGTTTTCAATCAGCCCCGATGCGCTCATGCCCTTTCCTCCGAGGTAGCGGACAACCCTGTCCAGCTCGTCACGTACTGTCTCACTAACGAACACGGGCTTGCGGTTGACAATCTTCGGAACTTGAAGGTAAGTGGTGCGGTACTCCTCTAACGACAGTCTGCGCTGTTTGCCGCTGATGCGTTTCTGCGGCACTGCCGCTTCCTCTGTCACCCCATCTGACGGTTTATTCGCCATAGCGGTCTCCGCTTCTTCCTTGACGGCCTTGCCGGGCTGCTCCAGTTCAGCCGGATCCAGACCGATGTTCCTGTAGAAGTCATCCATCGACTTAAGGCTGTAGGATTCCCTGCGTCCCATTCTTTCCACGATTTCACGAGCTTCCTGCTCACTGATGTTTGGTTCTCTTTTCATTGTAAAAACAAAATTATTAAGTTATTGACTGTGGTCTTGGCAGGTGCCTCAACCGATTATCGCAAGCAAAGTAAGTGGCTATAATGCAGCCGGTCAAGCATTCGGGTTTTGTTAGGCAATTTTGTATGACTTTGCTTTAATACCGTCCGGATAACGGTGAGGACTTCTTTGATTTGCCGGAGATGAATAGCTGAAAGAACAAAGGCTTGATTACGGACGAAATTGAATTAAACCCTTATTCCCGCTCTTGCCGCTTTCCTAATTTGCGGAGTTAAGAAGATAAACGCTACCTCCAACCGATGCCAACCTCTACCACCCTGTGCCACATGCTACCAGTAATAGTAAAGACCATTGTCAGGTGACGGATTCTGTTTTTCTTTGCGTCAAAAGGAATAATGACAGCTAAAAAAGGTGGTGAAGAAATCATGGCACATTGGCTTGCCCATAGGTAACCGGCAAGCAACAACTCGGACAACCGCTACCATACCGGTGCCAAACGCTGCCAGTTCCGAAAAAGCCATTGTTTTATAGAATTTTGCCCATTTCTTTGCAGCGAAAGAGAAATAACAACAAAATATTAATGTATATGGAAATCGTTTCAATCGAAAAAAAAACCTTTGAGGAGCTGGTCGCCAAGTTCGACCGTTTCGTCCGCCGCATGGATGCCATCTGCCATCGGCACGGAGAGAAAAGAATGAGTGAGTGGATGGACAATCAAGACGTGTGCCAAATGCTCAATATCAGCCCGCGCACGTTGCAGACACTGCGCGACAACGGCACGCTGGCTTACTCGCAGATAAACCACAAGACGTATTACCGCCCCGAAGACGTGCAGCGGATTGTAGCGGTTGTCGAGGACAGGCGGAAGGAAGCGAAGTTCAAAGGCAGGACAATATGAATAGAGTAAACAGAATATAATGACAATAACCGCTAAATCCGAAGTAATATGAACGAATTGATTACCAAAAACAGTGAGTGGATAATCCACTTCATGAGCAACCTCGACCGCCTGTTGGACGGCTTCGAGCACCTGACAGCCAACTACCGCCCGACTTTGGGCGGAGAACGGTTCTTTACCGACAAGGAGGTGTCGGCACGCTTGAAAGTGAGCCGCCGGACGCTTCAGGACTACCGCAACGAAGGACGGATACCCTACATCCAGTTGGGCGGCAAAATCCTTTACCGGGAATCCGACATCGAGCGGATGCTGTCGGACAGCTACCGCCCTGCATACCGATTGACGGGCACCTGATTTTCTTGAAGGAGCGAAGTTTGCCGTCTGCCCACAATTTGCGGCAGCAATAGTCCATTCAACGAAAAAAGAAAGAACGGCTTACGGATGAAGCATCAAAATCCCGCTTCGTCTGTAAGCCGTTCCTTCTTTTCGTTTCTTCTGATTTCCCGTCAGTCGCTTGTTTCCGCTGCCGGATGCCTTCTCAGTGCGTGGCAGGGCAGCGGCAAGGTTTTCGGGCTGAATACGCTCAAACCTGTTTGAGGAAGATTCTGCCCGAAACGGCTCTGCCGCCCGACCTTGCGGCTGACACCCAAGTTACGCACTACCTTTGCATCCGTGCATCGGAAACGGGAGACTGACGGGATGTAGCTCAACAATACCATAGGTTGCCGCCTTTGCCACAAGAAACGAACAGCATCGCTTGTGTTCCTTTTATCCTTGCACAGATTCTATCCATAACGAACCGTCTGAACGCCATACTCTCCTTACTGCATATCCTGAATGCAACGGCTATAACCACTTCAAGGCTGTAAACATCATAGCTGATGCCGTCCGATTGCTTGACATACTTCATCGTTTCAGCTGCGTTCAATACCTTGTTCTTGTAGATAGCATGAATAGCTTTTCGGATGTCACACGAGAACACCCCGAACAGGTTCGGCTATTTCAAATTGGGTCATCCATACGGGTGCGGTCTGTATTGTGAACATACCCGTTTCACTGATTGTTATTGTACCTCTTTCCATAATACACATATTTGCCATTGTCTATTTGCTGTTCTTCTTTTTCTTTTCGTCGGTAGATTCCATTTTTCTGCGCTCCATCAGCTTATCCATATCCTTTGAAATTTTATCATCGGTTATCCGTGCATACCCCTGTGTCGTCCGGATATTGGAATGCCCCATCATCTTGGCTATACTCTCAATGGGTATGTCCGCTGAAATTAAGAAAGTTCCAAAGCTATGACGACTTTGATGATAGCTCAATTTATCCTCTTTCCCTATGATAACGCCCATCTCATGAACATCAAACCAGAGGGCATCACGGCTGGGAAGAGGAAATACAGGCTGCTCGTCATCGGTCGTATTGTACAGCGACAATATCCGTTCCGCTATGGGATGCAGGGGGATGAACGCCTCCACCTTTGTCTTCTTGCGGTTGATGCGGATGTACCGTCTGCCCTCCGCATTCGTCCCGATGTGGTGCGGATGCAAAAGCATTATATCCACATACGCCAATCCGGTCAGGGTCGAAAAGATGAAAGCCCGTCTTGCCAGTTCCATCCGCTTGTCATACATCGGGGTGGAAAGTATCTTCTTGAACTCCTCTCGGCTGATATACTTGTGCCTTGCCTCCGGCTTTGGCTCATACTCCAAGTCCTCACAGGGATTCACACGGATAATCTCTTTATCGACTGCCAAGTACAGCAGGCGGTTCAGCCAGCACATACATTTGTTGGTTTGGGTTGCGCTGAAGTTCTTGCATTTCTTCAGATAGGCTTTGTAGGACTTACCGAAATCCTCCGTCACTTCTTCAAGGGCAATGTCTTTCTTCCCGGAAGACGCGAGGTAATCCGTCAGGTACTTCTGGTAGTACATTGAAGCCCGATAGGAGGAAGTGGAATCTATTTCTTCGGAATGTCTCTTCAACCGCTCCCGTTCCCATTCTCCCATTTGAAGAAGGGTAACGGGATGAAGGTTTTGTCCGGCAAGGTAATTCTTCAGCATCTCGGCACTGACCACGCCTTGCGATTTCAGTATCTCATCGTAGGCTTCTTTTGTTAACCGCATGTATTCCCGTAAACGGTTGTTCTCCCTTACGGTCTTTATCTCGTTTTTCCTGCCGTTCCAATCTTCGGGGCGGCAATAGATGCCTGTACTGATGGCGGTCTGTTTACCGTCAATGCTTATACGGCAGAGAACGGCGGTCGTACCGTCAGCCTTTATCTTGCTGCGATTGATATAGGGCAATAATGAAAATGTGCTTCGCATATCGTTTTCTGTATTAAAGGGTCAGTTTGAAATCTTGGGTCGCTTCGATGAACTTGTCCATGTCCTCAAAGAGTTTTTTCGGGCTGACGCGGGCATATACTTGAGTGGTGGAAATATCGGAGTGTCCCAGCATCCGGCTGATGGTCTCAATCGGCACGCCCGCTTCAAGCGTAATCAACGAGGCGAAGCTGTGCCTCGCAACATGGAAAGTCAAGTTCTTCGTGATGCCGCAAAGATCGCCAATCTCCTTGAGGTAAGAATTCATCTTTTGATTGGTAAGAACAGGGAAAAGTCGGCCGTCACGATAAGTCTTGTGATTGTATTTGGCAATGAGGCTCTTGGGAATGTCCAACAAGAGCACATTGGTCTCCACATTCGTTTTTTGCCGCTTGGTCATAATCCACTGCTTGTCATCGAGCGTCACGATATTGTCGGGAGTGAGATTGGACACATCGATATATGCCAACCCCGTGAAGCAGGAGAATATGAAAATATCCCGTACCAAAGCCAATCGCTCGATGCTCAAATCCTTGTTGGCGATTCGAAGAATTTCCTCGTCTGTGAGGAAACCACGATCGACAGGCTCTAAGTGAAAACGATGGTTGACAAAAGGGTCATGGAGGAGAAAACCGTGTCTGAAAGCATAGAGAGTAACGGTCTTTAAGGTTTTCATTTTCTTTACAGATGTATTGAACGCACATCCGCCGATGGTACGGAGATAAAGCTCGAATTCCTCAATTACGGATGGGGTAAGCTCGGTCAGACCTATATCCTTTCTGCCGTACTTGAAAGAAAGAAATTCGGAAAAATGACGGCGCAGCACACTGTATTTTTGCAGACTTGCCTTGCTTAGGTTTACTCCGACACGCTGCCGGACATTCTCTATGAATCTATCGAAAATCGGAAGGAAGGTGCTGTATTCACGACTCTTGCCGGAATAATACGAGCGAATCTTATCCAAAGACAGGTTCTCATCATCTTCCAGTTTGCGGAAAATGGCATGAAGTGTGGTGGAAATACTGTCCAAAGAGGAGTTTACAGACAACACCTCAGCCGTTCGTCCTTTCATCCGGCTGGTTGTATTGTTCCACAAGGACTTGTTCACGAATATCTTCGTGGAACCGAAATTTGCCATCTCACCGTTAAGAAACACTCGGAGCATGACGGGCGACTTGCCTTCTTTGTTCTCATAGTTGGAACGCAGGTAGAAGGAGACCTTGAAATTCATTTTCATAACGCAACATTCTTTTGTTGTAGCACTCGGCTGCAAAGTTAATATTTAGCATACTGATAAAGAAAGAGTTATTGCCGTCAATATGCTATTCGGAATGCCGTCACTGCTACATTTTTTGTATGCTGAATTTTTGTGTAGCAGTAAGTGTAGCAGAATATGACCGAATGATGACTATCGAAACATGGGCTTATGCCGTCAAGCTATAGAGGTATATACAAAGAAAAATCGTTGTAAAACCTTGATTTTACAACGATTAGCAAATTTTTGAAGGCTAAATTGACTACCTTTTTGAAGCCTATTTGAAGCCCATTTGCGGAGAGACAGGGATTCGAACCCCGGGAAGTGTTACCTTCAACGGTTTTCAAGACCGCCGCAATCGACCACTCTGCCACCTCTCCAAAATTCCCTTTCAGAAGTGCTTTCCGTTGGAAGCGGTGCAAAGGTACGAATCATTTTTAATTCTGCAAATATTCTGATATTTTTTTCGCGAATTAATCCAATATTGTCCTAAATAAATTTTGAGCATGAGCTAACTGACTATACTGTTAAGTATAGCCTCGAGAGTTCAAAATCAATCCCCCCTAATCGTTTTCGATGGTTTCGGGAGGTGGTGTAAATGGTTGATCAAGCCATTTTTGGAGGTCGATTTTGGTAAATGTGTTCAGCCGGAGCGTGACCACAAGGTTAGCCAATGCCCATTTGTATCTTGCGATGTGCTTTAGCCATGTCAGAATCAGCATTGTAGTCATAGCAGTCCATATTTGGGTCTCTACGGCATTGCGGGATGTGCCGATAAAGCTCTTGATGCGTAGCAGTTGCTTGAGGTTGCGAAAGAAGATTTCTATGTTCCACCGAGCCTTGTACAGAGCCGCTATGCTTGATGCTGCCAATGTGAAGTTGTTTGTGAGTAACTCAATTTCAAAACCGTGTTCATCGTTCCATACTGCGATGCGACGTAAACGTTTGGGATATTTGGATTTGGCCGCCGAGAGTTCGAACTCGATTATTTCGTCAATAAGTACATTCTGAGCGTGTTTTTCAGGCAAAGGCAACTCCTCTATGGCTTTGTACCGGATATTGTCTTTATGACGCACTACAAAGAACACGTTGCTGCTGTCCCAATTATTCAGCAATGAGTAGTCACAGTAGCCTCGGTCGGCTACTACAATACTATACGGATGTAACTCAATATCAAAAGCAGCTTTGTTGTCGGTGGTTTTGCCATCGGTGATATTCACGAACTCCGGCAAAAGACTGTCATAGTCCAATAGCGTGTGCATCTTGACCGCCCCCTTGGTGGTAGTGTAATGTGCCCAGTCATATATTGACAGAGTCAATGACACCAATGTGGAGTCGAGCAGTTTTATCGGCATCTTGAAACGGAACTTTCTTCGTTGCCATAGGGCTTGCTGTCCGAAATACTGAAACAACGAGTAGAATATGCCGCGAAAAACCGAACTGTCTCGGTTGGCGTTCTGATATGCTACCGTTGACTTGGATGGTGCACGGTTGATTCCCAAATGATTGAGGTTGCCGGTGGCTGATTTCAGCCCGTTTGAGATATCTCTGACTGAATCACATCCTGAGAATTGGCTGAAAATCATGCTAACAAACTGACTCCATGTATTGTAGCCCTTGCAATGCTTGTCTGACCCCGAAGATTTTATGATTTTCCTGATATTTTCTTTCGGGAGATGTGATATTACCTGTGCGAAAAGTGTTATATTTGCCATAGGAAGTAGATGAGTTGGTAGCTTGCTACTAAGGTAGTCATTTTACCTTAGTTCTACTTCCTTTTTATTTGTTCCCCCCAATTTATTTAGGACAATATTGGAATTAATCGTATTTTTGCAGCTCATTAGTAAGAAGAAAAATATGATATACCCTCACAACTTTGAGCAAAAGATAGGATTCGACCAGATAAGACAGTTACTAAAAGATAAGTGTCTCAGTACTTTAGGCAAAGAAAGAGTTGCAGGCATGAATTTTTCCGAACAATATGAAGAGATTGAGGAGAGATTAAATCAAGTAACAGAGTTTGTCCGCATTATCCAGGAAGAGGACGGATTTCCCGATCAGTTTTTCTTTGACGTCCGTCCTTCACTCAAGCGTGTGCGGATAGAACGAATGTATTTGGACGAACAAGAGCTATTCGATCTACGCCGTTCATTAGAAACCATCCATGACATTGTACGCTTCTTGCATCGGAACGAAGATGAAGAAGAAAACAACGCCCCCTACCCCAGCCTGAAACGACTGTCAGGAGATATTGCCGTTTTCCCCCAACTGATAAGGAAAATAGACGGCATCCTTGACAAATATGGAAAAATCAAGGATAATGCCTCTACCGAATTGGCCCGCATACGTCACGAACTTACCAGTACGATGGGAAATATTTCCCGTTCATTAAATAGTATCCTGCGCAGCGCACAATCCGAAGGATACGTGGACAAAGACGTAACACCCACCATGCGTGACGGACGTCTGGTGATTCCGGTTGCCTCCGGAGTCAAACGAAAAATCAAAGGTATCGTACATGATGAATCCGCCAGCGGAAAAACAGTGTTTATAGAGCCTGCGGAAGTAGTGGAAGCCAACAATCGCATCCGTGAACTCGAAAGCGACGAACGGCGTGAAATCATTCGCATCCTTACCGAGTTCTCAAACATGCTCCGTCCATCTATCCCGGAAATACTCCAATCATACGAATTTCTGGCAGAGATCGATTTTATCCGTGCGAAAAGCTACTTTGCCATACAGACCCATAGCCTGAAACCCACCGTGGAGAATGAGCAACTACTGGATTGGACGATGGCCGTGCATCCTTTATTACAACTTTCACTAGCCAAACATGGAAAGAAAGTCGTACCACTGGATATACAGCTCGACCCCAAACAACGCATCCTTATTATATCCGGACCGAACGCCGGGGGAAAGTCCGTCTGTTTGAAAACAGTCGGTTTGCTGCAATATATGCTGCAATGCGGTATGCTGATTCCCTTGCACGAACGTAGTCGCACCGGAATATTCAGTAGCATCTTTATCGATATCGGTGATGAGCAATCTATTGAAGACGATTTGAGCACCTACTCTTCTCACCTGACCAATATGAAAATCATGATGAAGAGCTGCAACAAACGGAGTCTCATCCTGATTGACGAGTTCGGCGGAGGCACGGAGCCACAAATCGGAGGTGCCATTGCCGAAGCCGTGCTGAAACGTTTCAATCAGAAAGGAACATTCGGAGTCATTACCACCCACTACCAGAATCTGAAACACTTTGCCGAAGAGCATGAAGGAGTAGTGAACGGCGCCATGCTTTACGACCGTCATCTCATGCAAGCACTTTTCCAATTGCAAATCGGAAATCCGGGAAGTTCGTTTGCCGTAGAAATCGCACGAAAAATCGGACTACCGGAAGATGTCATCGCAGATGCTTCGGAGATCGTAGGAAGCGAATATATCAACGCAGACAAATACCTTCAGGACATTGTGCGCGACAAGCGTTACTGGGAAGGAAAACGTCAAACCATCCGTCAACGGGAAAAGCACATGGAAGAGACCATCGCCCGTTACCAGGCAGAGATGGAAGAATTGCAAAAATCCCGGAAAGAGATTATCCGGCAAGCAAAAGAAGAAGCCCAACGCATGCTTCAGGAATCAAATGCCCGCATTGAAAATACGATTCGCAAGATAAAGGAAGCGCAAGCCGAAAAGGAGAAGACACGCCAGGCACGTCAGGAACTGGCCGATTTCCGAACCTCTTTGGATGCATCGGCATCTAAGGAGCAGGAAGAGAAAATCGCCCGGAAAATGGAGAAACTAAAGGAGAAGCAAGAGCGGAAGAGAAACAAAAAAAGTGAACCGAAAGCTGTAACATCTTCTCCATTGAGTGTCCCGAAAGTAGTGCCGATTGCGGTAGGAGAAAATGTAAAGATCAAAGGACAGACAAGCGTCGGACAAGTGATGGAAATCAATGGCAAGAATGCGACTGTTGCCTTTGGAAGTATCAAAACGACCGTCAAAACAGACCGGCTGGAACATGTCAGTCATGCACCCAAGACGGAAGGGATTGCCAAAAGCACCTTTGTCAGTAGCCAAACACACGATCAGATGTACGAAAAGAAACTTAGCTTCAAACAGGATATTGATGTGCGCGGAATGCGTGGAGACGAAGCCTTACAGGCGGTCACCTATTTTATTGATGATGCCATATTGGTCGGCATGAATCGAGTGCGTATCCTTCACGGCACAGGAACAGGAATACTTCGTACACTGATCCGCCAATATCTGGCCACCGTACCGGGAGTCAGTCATTATGCCGACGAACATGTACAGTTCGGCGGTGCCGGAATCACAGTAGTCGATTTCGACTAACGTGTAAACAAAAGGAATCCAAGGAGCTTGTTCGCATTTAGACGAGTCGATCTTTCTATTTCCAATGATGAATTACAAACGGATGCCGGAAGCGGAAGGCTGTACGGGCATTTATTTGCCTGGATTATAACGACAATTATCGGTATTGTTGTATATTTGCACTTCAGAAAAAAATGGTATTAACAAAATCCATCATGAGTCATGAAATCAATTAAAGAGCTATATAGAATAGGTACAGGCCCTTCCAGCAGCCACACAATGGGACCACGCAAGGCCGCCGAAATGTTTTTGGAACGTCATCCGGACGCAGCATCCTTTAAAGTAACCCTATACGGCAGTTTGGCAGCTACTGGCAAAGGGCACATGACAGATATAGCCATTATAGACACTTTACGGCCCATCGCTCCGATAGAAATTGTGTGGCAACCCAAAGTCTTCCTACCGTTCCATCCCAATGGAATGACATTTACAGCTTTGGACAACAATAATAAAGTGCAGGAAAACTGGACTGTCTATAGTATCGGCGGCGGTGCACTGGCAGAAAGCAGCCATCCGACCATCGAAAGTCCGGATGTGTACGGTATGGAAAACATGACCGAGATACTCCAATGGTGCGAAGATACCGGAAAAAGTTATTGGGAATATGTGAAAGAATGTGAGGAAGAAGATATATGGGATTATCTGGCTGAAGTCTGGGCCACCATGAAAGATGCCATTCACCGTGGACTGGAAGAGGAAGGAGTACTTCCCGGCCCACTGAATCTCAGACGAAAAGCCTCCACCTATTACATACGTGCTACCGGATACAAACAATCCCTGCAATCCAGAGGACTCGTCTTTTCTTATGCTCTGGCAGTAAGTGAAGAGAATGCTTCCGGTGGAAAAATTGTGACAGCTCCTACCTGCGGTTCCTGCGGAGTGATGCCTGCCGTACTATATCATCTCCAGCAAAGCCGTGATTTCAGTGATATGCGCATTCTACGCGCGTTGGCCACTGCCGGATTGTTTGGCAACATTGTCAAATTCAATGCATCCATTTCCGGAGCAGAAGTAGGTTGTCAGGGAGAAGTAGGCGTAGCCTGCGCAATGGCTTCGGCTGCCGCCAATCAATTATTCGGAGGTAGTCCCGCACAAATCGAATATGCAGCAGAAATGGGATTGGAACACCATCTGGGAATGACGTGCGACCCGGTATGTGGATTGGTGCAAATTCCCTGCATCGAACGAAATGCATACGCTGCCGCACGTGCGCTGGATGCTAATCTTTATTCAGCTTTCACCGATGGTATGCACCGTGTCTCTTTCGACAAAGTAGTGCAAGTAATGAAGCAGACCGGACACGACCTTCCATCGCTTTACAAAGAAACAAGCGAAGGAGGATTAGCCAAGGATTATCAACAAATGTAATCATAAAAACAAGCCCCGGCTTTGTTATTATCCAAGGTTTATGCAACTTTCGGCATAAAGCTTTTCGTTATGCCGAAGAATCAATAAGAGGCTGTCTGACAAGTCCTATTTTAACGATTTCACCCCTGCCGGAATATGCTTTGACAGGGGTGACTTCTAATTTTTGAGACCTGTTAGACAGCCTCTTCAAAAGGATGACATTCTGCTTATTTATACTCTGCCCAACTCCTGATAGCCACATCGTCCACACTCATCGTACAGAAAGCATTGATAAATGCGCTGGCCAACCGGGCATTCGTAATCAACGGAATATTCAAGTCGATGGCGGCACGACGAATTTTATATCCATTATCCAATTCTCCGGCTGTCAGGTTCTTTGGTATATTGACCACCATATCGATTTCCTTGCTATGAAGCATCTCCAATGCCTGTGGATGTCCCTCCTCACTCGGCCAATAAACATGAGTACTTTCAATTCCATTCTCTGCAAGTGTTTTGTGTGTACCACCCGTTGCAAAGAGTTTATATCCCTTATTTACCAACATACGGGCTGCATCCATCATATCAGCTTTCTGCTTCATCGTACCCGTAGAAAGCAGGATATTCTTCTTCGGAATACGATAGCCCACGGAAAGCATCGCTTTAAGTATGGCACAAGAAGTATCCGTACCGATACAGCCCACTTCACCGGTAGAAGCCATATCTACCCCCAATACCGGATCGGCTTTCTGCAGACGGTTGAAGGAGAACTGGGAAGCCTTGATTCCGACATAATCCAGTTCGAAGAGATTCTTCTCCGGTTTCTCCACAGGCAGACCAAGCATCACTTTCGTTGCCAGCTCGATAAAGTTGATCTTCAACACCTTGCTGACAAACGGAAAAGAACGGCTGGCACGAAGATTACATTCGATGACCTTGATATCGTTGTCTTTCGCCAGATATTGAATATTGAACGGACCGGAGATATTCAAAGCCTTGGCAATCTCACGACTGATACGCTTGATACGGCGAACTGTTTCTACATACAACTTCTGTGGTGGAAACTGAATCGTAGCGTCACCGGAGTGCACTCCCGCAAACTCAATATGTTCACTAATAGCGTATGCCACGATTTCTCCATTCTGCGCCACAGCATCCATTTCCACCTCCTTGGCGTGTTCGATGAATTGGCTTACCACCACCGGATGTTTCTTCGATACATTGGCTGCCAGTTTAAGGAAACGTTCCAATTCTTCCTGATTGGAACAGACATTCATTGCAGCCCCCGAAAGCACGTAAGACGGACGGACAAGTACGGGAAAACCGACTTCTTCAACAAACTCCTGAATGTCATCCATCGAAGTCAACTCACGCCAACGAGGCTGATCCACACCGATACGGTCGAGCATGGCAGAGAACTTCTCACGGTCCTCGGCATTGTCAATGCTCTTGGCACTTGTACCAAGAATATGGATATGCTGTGCATCCAGGCGTAAAGCAAGATTATTCGGAATCTGACCACCGGTAGATACAATCACGCCATGTGGATTCTCAAGTTCCAGAATATCCATCACACGCTCAAAACTCAGTTCGTCGAAGTATAGACGGTCGCACATATCGTAGTCCGTAGACACGGTTTCAGGATTATAGTTAATCATCACGCTGCGCCATCCTTCCTTGCGAATCGTATTCAAAGCCTGAACACCACACCAGTCAAATTCTACCGAAGAGCCGATACGGTAAGCACCGGAACCCAATACGACAATAGACTTATGATCGCCCAGATAATGTACATCATTCGCTACACCACTATAAGTAAGGTACAGATAATTGGTTTGGGCCGGATATTCTGCAGCCAGCGTATCAATCTGTTTCACAACCGGAAGGATCCCCACACGCTTACGATGATTACGGATATAAAGAATTCCCTCTTCCATGTCTCCCTCGTAGCCGACAGCACGGGCAATCTGGAAATCAGAAAAACCCTGAACTTTAGCTTTACGAAGCAATTCGTCCGGCAAATCGGCAATCTGTTTGTGGTTATTTCCCCAACTATGCAACTCCTCGGAAGTGTTCATGATATTCATCAACTTCCGGAGGAACCATTTATCAATCTTCGTAAGTTCATGCACCTGGTCGATGGTATATCCGGCACGGAACGCTTTCGAAATGACAAAAATACGTTTGTCAGTCGGTTCACGTAATGCCTTATCAATATCCGGAATAACCAATTCCTTGTTTTCTACAAATCCATGCATTCCCTGTCCGATCATACGAAGCCCTTTCTGAATCACCTCTTCAAAAGTGCGTCCGATGGCCATTACCTCACCTACAGATTTCATCGAAGAGCCCAATTCTTTATCAACCCCATGGAATTTCCCCAGATCCCAACGCGGTATTTTACAAACCACATAATCCAGTGCAGGTTCAAAGAAGGCAGAAGTCGTTTTCGTTACAGAGTTTTTCAAGTCGAATAATCCGTAACCCAGTCCCAACTTGGCAGCAACAAAAGCCAGCGGATAACCGGTTGCCTTGGATGCCAAAGCAGAAGAACGGGAAAGACGGGCGTTCACTTCAATCACCCGATAATCTTCGGATTCGGGATCGAAGGCATATTGTACGTTACATTCCCCCACAATACCCACATGGCGGATGATACGTATGGCCAACTCGCGAAGTTTATGGTATTCTTTATTCGTAAGCGTTTGCGACGGAGCGATGACAATAGATTCACCGGTATGAATACCCAACGGATCGAAGTTCTCCATATTACAAACGGTGATACAGTTGTCGAAGCGGTCACGCACCACTTCATATTCCACTTCCTTCCAGCCACGCAGTGATTTTTCCACCAATACCTGCGGAGAGAAAGAGAATGCTTTTTCTACCAAAATATTCAGTTGCTCTTCGTTATCACAAAAACCCGAACCCAAGCCACCCAATGCATAAGCTGCACGAACAATGACCGGATAGCCCAGCTCTTTCGCCGCCCAACGGGCATCTTCCGCATTTTCCACGGCCTCACTCTGAATGGTCTTTACATTGATCTCATTCAATTTCTGAACGAACAGTTCACGGTCTTCGGTATCCATAATAGCTTGTACCGGAGTACCGAGCACCTGTACATTATATTTCTCCAGGATGCCTTCCTTATATAAAGCCACTCCACAATTCAAAGCCGTCTGTCCACCGAATGCCAGCATGATACCTTCCGGCTTCTCTTTTTGAATCACTTTCTCTACGAAATAGGGAGTCACCGGAAGGAAGTAAATCTGATCCGCCACTCCTTCAGACGTCTGTACCGTAGCAATATTGGGATTAATAAGAATGGTCTCAATACCTTCTTCTTTCAGGGCTTTGAGTGCCTGCGAACCAGAATAGTCGAACTCACCGGCCTCACCGATTTTCAGGGCACCGGAACCCAGCAGCAATACTTTCTTTATATTTTCTTTCATGATTGTCGGTTATTTTAGCAGGTTTACAAATTCATCGAACAGGAATTCCGTATCCGTAGGTCCGCTCGCCGCTTCCGGATGGAATTGTGCAGAAAACCAAGGATTCTTTTTATGTCTGATTCCCTCATTGGATCCATCGTTCATATTGATGAACAACGGCTCCCAGTCTGCACTCAACGTATTATTATCTACAGCGTAACCGTGATTTTGTGAAGTGATAAAACAACGCTCCGTACCTACCATACGCACCGGCTGGTTGTGGCTACGATGTCCGTATTTCAATTTATAAATCTTAGCTCCGCCTGCTTTTGAAAGCAACTGGTTTCCCATGCAGATACCGAAGATAGGCAATTTCTCGTTTGCCATCGCCTTGCGAATATGCTGCACTGCAGCATCACAAGTATCCGGATCGCCCGGTCCGTTGGAGATAAATAACCCGTCAAATTCGAGTCCGTTGTAATCATAATCCCAAGGAACACGGATCACTTCTACTCCCCGTTTCAACAGACAACGAATAATATTCGCCTTCACACCGCAATCCACCAAAACTACTTTCTGTAATGAAGAATGAGGAATGGAGAATGAAGAATCAGCTGTGCTACAGCGACTCGTTCCATCGGGGAAATAATGAATGATTTCTTTACAGGAAACTCGGTCTACATAGTTGATATCACTATAAGACGGAAATTCGTCCTTGTCCATACTTACTTCTTCATTTTCAGGATCGAAAACGATTTTCCCCATCATCACCCCATGCTCACGAAGCACCTTGGTCAGCTCGCGGGTATCGATGCCTGTAATGCCGGGAACTTGCTCGCGTTTCAGCCAGTCACCGAGACTTTCCACTGCGTTCCAATGGCTGTATTCATAAGAATAGTCACTTACGATAATCGCTTCCGCATGGATTTTCTCACTTTCCATGAACGTAGGAAGTCCATTCGGTTCGATGGTAAAAGGAGGAACACCGTAATTGCCTACCAAAGGATAGGTAAGCGTCATCAACTGTCCGGCATAGGAGGGATCGGTAAGGCTCTCCGGATATCCGGTCATGGCAGTATTAAAAACTACTTCGCCCGCCACCGGCTTCTCGTAGCCAAACGACTTACCGGAAAACCGGCTCCCGTCGTCAAGGATTAATGTCACATTTCTCATTCTTAGTATTGAATCGTTGTATGGTTGTTAGAATTGATACATTTGTTCTATGTAATTGATGAATGCGCGGTTCACCATTCTCACCCCTCCAGGGGTAGGGTAATTGCCGCTAAAATACCAGTCGCCCTGATGATGCGGACAAGCCTCGTGCAGTCCTTCCAACGGTTGATAGACGATTTCCACTTTCGCTTTTGTCCCCTTGGGCGTCAGCAGTTCCACCATCTTGGCTGAGATTTCCTCATCGGTGAATGGAGCGTAAATGTCTTTCACATAGTTGACCATCTGTTCCTTCGGCAGCCCCACCTGATCTTTCGATTTACGGTATGCAGCTGCAATCACGTCTTTCATATCCCGCTCTTTTAATAGCTCGACAGCAGCTCTGAAAGCGATAAACTCGCTCATCTTTGCCATATCTATACCGTAATAGTCAGGATAACGCACTTGCGGAGAAGAAGACACGATCACAATCTTCTTCGGACCCAGCCGATCGAGGATACCGATAATGCTTTGCTTCAGTGTAGTACCCCGCACAATGCTGTCGTCGATAATCACCAGATTATCGACACCGGGTACCAGACTTCCGTAGGTGATATCATACACATGGGCAGCCAAATCATTCCGGCTGTTTCCCTCAGCGATGAACGTGCGGAGTTTGATGTCCTTGATTGCCACCTTTTCGCTACGAATACGACGGGAAAGAATAATTTCCAGCTCATCCATGTTAGGATGATGACCCAATGCGGCGATCTGCTGCACTTTCTCCTCGTTCAAGTAATCGTCCAATCCCTGCAACATTCCATAGAAAGCAACCTCCGCAGTGTTGGGGATAAAAGAGAAAACCGTATGATCTATATCATGATTGATTGCTTTCAGAATTTTCGGAACCAGCTTCTCGCCCAGCCGTTTTCTCTCTTTATAAATCTCGGCATCGCTGCCACGGGAGAAATAAATGCGTTCGAAAGAACATGCTTGGTTTTTGCGCGGCTTGTTTATCTGCGAAGTACGTATGTTACCCTCTTTGCTGATGAGCAATGCCTGTCCCGGTTGCAATTCTTTAATTCCCTCCAATGGGACATTCAAAACAGTCTGAATCACGGGACGTTCGGAAGCAAGAACAGCTATTTCATCATCCTGGTACCAGAATGCAGGCCGGATTCCCCACGGATCACGGATGGCGAAAGACTCACCGCTTCCGGTCAGTCCGCAAATCACGTATCCCCCATCCCATTCGCGGCTGGAAGTACGCAACACGTTTGCCAAATCAATATGTTCTTCTATATAATGAGTGATCTCCATGCCCGTAAGCCCTTCGGCTTCGGCAAGATTGAATACGCGCTCCACTTCACGGTCCAGACGGTGCCCCACCTGCTCCAACATGATATAGGTATCGGCATATTGGCGCGGATGCTGACCGATGGCAGTAATACGGGCAAATATTTCGTCTACATTCGTCATGTTGAAGTTTCCGCAAAGAGCCAGATTCTTGGCGCGCCAGTTATTCCTTCTTAAGAATGGATGTACATAAGAGATTCCGGATTTTCCCGTAGTGGAATAACGAAGATGCCCCATATATACTTCACCGGCAAAGGGCAAGGCTCGTTTGGCATATGCCGTATCGTGCAACTGTTCGGAAGTGAGATCCTTAAAATTGTTCTGAACGTTTTCAAAGATTTCTGTGATGGCTCCGGAGCCTAAAGCACGTTCACGAAACATATATTCTTCACCCGGATTTGCTTTCAGTTTCACACATGCCAGTCCCGCACCTTCCTGTCCGCGATTATGCTGTTTCTCCATCAACAGGTAGAGCTTGTTAAGACCATACATCCATGTCCCGTACTTTTTCTCGTAATACTCTAACGGTTTAAGCAAGCGTATCATGGCAACGCCACATTCATGTTTCAATTGTTCCATCTCTCTATATACTAGTTACTATTTAAAGTTACTCTACTGTTACTGACTTCGCCAAATTCCTCGGCTGATCCACATCCATTTCTTTGCACACCGCAATGTGGTAAGCAAGAAGCTGGAGAAGTACCGTAGTTATTAACGGTGGTAGACATTCGATTGTTTCAGGAAGTTCGATATTATAATCAGCAATCTTACTAATTACCGTATCTCCTTTCGTCACAGATGCAATCACCACTACCTCATGAATCGCATAAGCACCAATCACTTCTCCCAACGCCAATCGTACGGCTGTCAGCAGACTGACCTGATTAGCGACTTTCATGTATTCTATTAATTGAACGAGGACTTCTGTATCGGTACTGCTTTTAAAAATAGAACCTTTGGCTTGAAGTTTTTCTTTGAGAACGGCGTAGTTTTCAATAATACCGTTATGAATGAGGGCGAGCTTTTCGGAAGAAGAATAATGAGGATGGGCGTTAGCAGAACAAGGTTCCCCGTGAGTAGCCCAACGGGTATGGGCAATTCCTTTCATCTTATACACATTTAATTGTCGGTCATCATTGATTAATGCCACCCCCGCACTGTCATATCCACGATACTCCAGTCGCTTCAGCCCTTTTATAAGGATAGGATAGGCTTTTCGTTGACCCATATAGCCTACTATTCCACACATATTATGATATTTTTATTTCGCCTGCAAATATACACATTACAAATAACATAAAGACAACAAAAAGCATATTTATTTGACAGAAATGCACAAAAAAATCACAAACACATCAAAAAGTTAAATAATATATTATTTTTACTTCAAAAAGAAACAGATTACAATCAAAACCGAATAGAGCTGGATAAACTAACAAATTAAAAGCAAATTTCCTACTTTTAGTTACAGATTAAAAGAAGAAGGATTCCTATTTTTATTTCACGTCACACAAAACCATATTTAGATATCATTTTGAAATTAAAACAATAACTTTGCCAAACAATTTGACACATCAAATAGGTATTATCATACAATAAAGCTAGAAAGAATGAGAAAGAAAGAACTTTTTAACAACGTAACAGAAAGATCTCCTTACCAACGACAGCCCAAACAGATGGGCTTGTACGATGCGGCATACGAACACGATGCTTGCGGTGTTGGTATGCTGGTTAACATTCATGGAGAAAAGTCACACGACATTGTTGAGTCGGCTTTAAAGGTATTAGAGAACATGCGTCATCGCGGTGCCGAAGGCGCAGATAACAAGACCGGTGACGGTGCAGGTATCATGCTTCAAATTCCGCATGAGTTTATTTTATTACAAGGTATTCCTGTCCCCGAAAAAGGACGGTATGGCACAGGGTTGTTGTTTTTGCCGAAAAACGAAAAAGACCAGGCTGCTATTCTAAGTATTATTATTGAAGAAATCGAAAAAGAAGGACTCACATTGATGCATTTGCGTAACGTGCCCACTTGCCCCGAAATCTTGGGAGAATCAGCTCTGGCAAGCGAACCGGACATCAAACAAATATTCATCACCGGATTTACGGAAACGGAAACTGCCGACCGGAAATTATACCTGATCCGGAAAAGAATCGAAAATAAAGTCAGATTGTCAGCTATTCCGACAAAAGACGATTTTTATATTGTGTCGCTCTCTACCAAAAGCATTATATATAAAGGTATGCTTTCATCCTTACAACTGCGCAACTACTATCCGGACCTGACAAATAGCTATTTTACCAGCGGACTGGCATTGGTACACTCTCGTTTCAGCACCAATACATTCCCCACATGGGGATTGGCACAGCCGTTCCGCCTGTTGGCACACAACGGTGAAATCAATACTATCCGTGGTAACAGAGGATGGATGGAAGCCCGTGAAAGTGTACTTTCCACTCCCACCTTAGGCGATATAAAAGGAATCCGTCCGATTATACAACCGGGCATGAGTGACAGTGCTTCACTGGACAATGTACTGGAATTCCTCGTGATGTCAGGATTGAGCCTGCCTCATGCTATGGCTATGCTCGTACCGGAATCTTTCAACGAAAAGAATCCGATCAGTGAAGATCTGAAAGCATTTTACGAATACCACTCCATCCTGATGGAACCATGGGACGGACCGGCTGCACTACTATTCAGCGACGGACGATTTGCCGGAGGTATGCTTGACCGCAATGGTCTGCGTCCGGCACGCTACCTGATTACTAAAAACGATATGATGGTGGTGGCTTCGGAAGTCGGTGTTATGGATTTCGAACCCGGAGATATCAAGGAAAAAGGTCGCTTACAGCCTGGCAAAATTCTACTGGTAGATACGGAAAAAGGTGAAATTTACTATGACAGTGAACTGAAAAAGCAGTTGGCTGAAGCCAAACCTTACCGTACTTGGCTGTCCACCAACCGGATCGAACTGGATGAACTGAAAAGCGGACGCAAAGTTCCCCATCAGGTGGAAAACTACAACCGTATGCTTCGTACTTTCGGCTACTCCAAAGAGGACATAGAAAAACTGATTATGCCAATGGCAAGCACGGGAACAGAACCGATCAACTCAATGGGCAATGACACTCCGATAGCCGTACTTTCAGATAAGCCGCAGTTGCTTTACAACTATTTCCGCCAGCAATTTGCACAGGTAACCAATCCGCCTATTGACCCGCTCCGCGAAGAACTGGTGATGTCATTGACGGAATATATCGGAGCTGTCGGCATGAATATTCTAACCCCCAGTGAAAGTCATTGTAAAATGGTACGCCTGAACCACCCGATTTTGAGCAACACACAACTGGATATTCTCTGCAATATCCGGTATAAAGGCTTCAAAACGGTCAAACTCCCCCTGTTATTTGAAGTAGCAAAAGGGAAAGCCGGGTTACAGGAAGCCCTGAACAACCTTTGCAAAATGGCGGAAGAATCCGTGACGGAAGGGGTAAACTACCTTGTCCTTACCGACCGTGACGTGGATGTTACCCACGCGGCCATTCCTTCACTGCTGGCAGTAAGTGCTGTTCATCACCACCTGATTTCAGTCGGCAAGCGCGTGCAAACGGCATTGATCGTAGAAAGCGGTGAAATACGTGAAGTGATGCACGCTGCGTTATTGTTGGGATTCGGAGCAAGTGCCCTGAATCCTTACATGGCTTTCGCCGTTCTCGACCGACTGGTGAAAGACAAGGATATTCAGTTAGATTATGCCACTGCTGAAAAGAACTATATCAAATCCATCTGTAAAGGCTTGTTTAAAATCATGAGTAAGATGGGTATCTCCACAATCCGCTCCTATCGCGGCGCGAAGATTTTCGAAGCTGTCGGTTTGAGCGAAGAATTAAGCAAAACTTATTTCGGAGGACTCGGTTCGCCCATTGGAGGTATCCGCTTGGAAGAAATAGCCAGAGATGCCATTGCCTTCCACGAAGAAGGATTTGAAGGCGTGGAAAATGAAGGATTATTAAAAAATAACGGTTTGTATGCTTTCCGGAAAGATGGAGAGAAACATGCATGGAATCCGGAAACAATCAGCACGCTGCAATTGGCGACACGACTGGGGAGTTATAAAAAATTTAAAGAATACACTCATCTGGTAGACGAAAAGGAGAAACCCATTTTCCTCCGAGACTTCCTGGGATTCCGTCGCAATCCGATTGCTATCGACCAGGTAGAACCGGTGGAAAACATCCTGCATCGTTTCGTTACAGGAGCTATGTCTTTCGGCTCCATCAGTAAAGAGGCTCATGAGGCAATGGCTATGGCCATGAATAAAATCCACGGACGCAGTAATACCGGTGAAGGTGGTGAAGATGCCACCCGTTTCCAACCGCTGCCGGATGGCAGTTCTTTACGGAGTGCAATCAAGCAGGTGGCATCCGGTCGATTCGGTGTAACGGCAGAGTATCTGGTGAATGCAGACGAAATTCAAATTAAGATAGCACAGGGAGCAAAACCGGGTGAAGGGGGACAACTTCCGGGATTTAAAGTGAACGATGTGATTGCCAAAACACGTCATTCCATTCCGGGAATTTCGCTGATTTCTCCTCCACCCCACCATGATATCTATTCGATTGAGGATTTAGCACAACTAATCTTCGATTTGAAAAATGTAAATCCACAGGCCAAAATCAGTGTGAAACTGGTAGCAGAAAGCGGTGTCGGTACCATTGCCGCCGGTGTGGCAAAAGCAAAGGCAGACCTGATTGTCATCTCCGGCGCCGAAGGGGGAACAGGGGCTTCTCCCGCTTCTTCTATCCGCTATGCAGGTATCTCACCGGAATTGGGATTGAGCGAGACACAGCAAACATTGGTTTTGAACGGACTTCGCGGTCAAGTAATCCTGCAAGCCGACGGACAACTGAAAACCGGACGTGACGTCATTTTGATGGCACTGATGGGAGCCGAAGAATATGGTTTCGCCACTTCAGCATTAATCGTACTAGGTTGTGTGATGATGCGTAAATGCCATCAGAATACTTGCCCGGTAGGAGTTGCCACACAGAATGAAGAGTTACGTAAACGCTTTCACGGACGTAGTGAATACTTAATAAACTTTTTCACATTTCTGGCACAGGAAGTCCGCGAGCATTTGGCCGAAATGGGATTCACCCGGATGGATGATATTATCGGGCGTACAGATTTGATCGAACGCAAGTCCATTGCCAACGACCCGAATCCGAAACATGCATTAATCGACTTTACCAAATTGCTGGCACGCATTGATAACAACGCGGCTATCCGTCATGTTATCGATCAGGATCACGGTATTGCTACTGTAAAGGATGTAGCCCTTATCGATGCCGCACAGGAAGCTATCGAACATGAGAAAGAAATTTCTTTAGAATATACGATTGCCAATACAGATCGTGCGATAGGTGCTATGCTCTCCGGAGTGATTGCCCAAAAATATGGTGCCGAAGGATTGCCGGAACATACGCTGAATGTGAAGTTCAAAGGCTCGGCAGGTCAGTCCTTCGGGACTTTCCTCGTACCGGGAGTAAACTTTAAACTGGAAGGTGAAGCGAATGATTATCTGGGTAAAGGATTGAGTGGCGGACGCATCGCCGTATTACCTCCTATCCGCAGCAACTTCGAAGCCGAAAAGAATACAATTGCCGGTAATACCTTACTTTATGGAGCAACAAGCGGTGAAGTGTATATCAACGGTCGTGTAGGAGAACGCTTCGCAGTCCGTAACTCCGGTGCAGTTGCCGTAGTAGAAGGTGTGGGCGACCATTGTTGCGAATACATGACCGGAGGTCGTGTCGTAGTCCTCGGACAAACCGGACGCAATTTTGCAGCCGGTATGAGTGGTGGTGTGGCGTACGTATGGAACAAAGATGGCAACTTCGATTATTTCTGCAACATGGAAATGGTGGAACTGTCTCTCATCGAAGAAGCCGGTTACCGGAAAGAGCTACACGAACTAATCCGCCAACATTATCTGTACACAGGCTCAAAACTGGCCCGTACCATGCTTGACAACTGGAATCATTATGCAGACCAGTTCATCCAAGTAGTACCCATCGAATACAAAAAGGTATTGCAGGAAGAACAGATGAGAAAATTGCAACAAAAAATTGCAGACATGCAAAGAGACTATTGACCGGCAAAATGCCGGAGCCAAGTCTCCATGCGGATATAAGTCGAACTTAAAACTGAATAATAATATGGGAGATCCTAAAGCATTTCTAAATATACCTCGACAAGAGGCGGGATACCGCCCTGTAAACGAGCGAATCACTGACTATAGTCAGGTAGAACAGACTCTGAATACAAACAGCCGTAAATTGCAGGCGTCACGCTGCATGGATTGCGGTGTACCTTTCTGTCACTGGGCATGTCCGATGGGAAATAAACAACCGGAATGGCAGGATGCATTATACAGGGGAAAATGGAAGGAGGCATACGAAGTATTGTCGTCTACTTGCGATTTTCCGGAATTTACAGGACGCATCTGTCCTGCTCTTTGTGAGAAATCGTGTGTGCTGAAACTTTCCTGCGACCAGCCGGTAACTATTCGTGAGAATGAAGCGGCTATCGTAGAAGCGGCTTTTCGCGAAGGATACATACAGATAAAGAATCCGAAAAGAAACGGGCAGAAAGTGGCGGTGATTGGTGCAGGTCCTGCCGGATTGGTGGCGGCTAATCAGCTGAATTTAAAAGGATATAGCGTTACTCTATTCGATAAGAATGAAGCTCCCGGGGGATTATTACGATTCGGCATTCCTAATTTCAAACTGGATAAGAATGTAATTGACCGGCGGATGAAGATATTGGCCGCAGAAGGAATCCGGTTTGAAATGGGAGTAGAGATAGACATCAATCATTTACCGGAAGGATTCGACGCCTACTGCATCTGTACCGGAACACCGGCAGCACGTGATTTGAGTATTCCGGGACGCGAACTGAAAGGCATCCATTTCGCACTTGAAATGCTGGCACAGCAGAACAGGGTTTTGGCAGGACAGACTTTCCCGAAAGATAAATTGGTGAATGCCAAAGGCAAGAAGGTACTTGTGATAGGTGGCGGTGATACCGGTTCCGACTGCATCGGGACCAGTGTGAGACAGGGAGCTGTCAGCATCACTCAAATAGAAATCATGCCGAAACCTCCTGTCGGAGACAATCCGGCTACTCCTTGGCCTCAATGGCCGGTAGTCTTCAAGACGACTTCCAGCCATGAAGAAGGTTGTACACGCCGTTGGTGTCTGACCTCCAATCAGTTTCTCGGAAAGAATGGAAAAGTGACAGGCGTAGAAGTGGAAGAGGTGGAATGGATTCCGGCAGCAGATGGCGGACGTCCCACGATGAAACCGACAGGAAAAAAGGAAGTCATCGAAGCGGACATGGTATTGCTGGCAATGGGATTCCTGAAACCGGAACAGCCGAAGTTTGCCGAAAATGTATTCCTTGCCGGAGATGCGAATACAGGAGCCAGCCTCGTTGTACGTGCCATGGCAGGAGGAAGAAAAGCGGCTGCAGAAATAGACACTTATTTGACGAAAGAATCTCCGAAGTAAGGAATACTAAGAGGGCTGACTACTATTATCGGTTCGTTCCATATCTGTGGAACGAAAGGATAACAGATGTGGAACTAAAGGGAAACAGTTGTGGAACGAAACGATAACAACTGTGGAACGAATTAAGAATAGCTAGTCAGCTTCTTAGCAATAGCGAATAAACAATCAACAGATTTCAACAGATTACATTACCCTCTAAAAATTAAAGCTTATGTGTGGAATAGCAGGTATACTCAACATAAAGGTTCAAACCAAAGAAGTAAGAGATAAAGCACTGAAAATGGCCCAGAAGATCCGTCATCGCGGACCGGACTGGAGCGGAATCTATGTAGGCGGAAGTGCCATCCTGGCACACGAGCGCCTTTCCATTGTCGACCCGCAGAGTGGCGGACAGCCGTTATACTCTCCCAATCGTAAACAGGTGCTCGCTGTCAACGGTGAGATTTACAATCACCGGGATATCCGCACTAAATATGCGGGAAAATACAACTTTCAGACAGGAAGTGACTGTGAGGTCATTCTTGCTCTTTACCAAAATAAAGGCATCCATTTTCTGGAAGAGATAAGCGGCATCTTTGCTTTCGTTCTTTATGATGAGGAAAAGGATGAATTTCTGATTGCCCGTGATCCGATAGGGGTTATCCCTTTATATATAGGAAAAGATAAAGAGGGAAAAATCTATTTCGGCAGCGAGCTGAAAGCCCTTGAAGGATTTTGCGACGAATATGAAGTATTCCTCCCCGGACATTATTTCTATAGCAAAGAGGGAAAAATGAAACGTTGGTATTCGCGCGACTGGACAGAATATGAGATCGTCAAAGAGAATGGTGCACAAACCGGTGATGTGAAAATAGCATTAGAAGAGGCTGTACACCGCCAGTTAATGAGTGACGTACCTTATGGAGTGCTTCTTTCGGGCGGGTTGGATAGTTCCGTCATCTCCGCTATTGCCAAAAAATATGCGGCAAAGCGTATAGAGACAGACGGTGCGAGTGATGCATGGTGGCCTCAACTCCACTCCTTCGCCATCGGTCTAAAGGGTGCCCCCGACTTGATTAAAGCGCGTGAAGTAGCCGAATATATCGGTACCGTCCATCATGAGATCAACTACACTGTTCAGGAAGGTCTGGATGCCCTGCGTGATGTCATTTATTTCATCGAGACATACGATGTAACTACAGTGCGCGCTTCCACTCCCATGTATTTATTGGCGCGTGTCATTAAATCAATGGGTATCAAAATGGTGTTGAGCGGTGAAGGTGCCGATGAAGTTTTCGGAGGGTATCTATACTTTCACAAGGCCCCCACTCCACAGGCATTCCACGAAGAAACGGTACGTAAACTTTCAAAGTTGCACATGTACGATTGCCTCCGTGCCAATAAAAGTCTGTCAGCATGGGGCGTAGAAGGACGCGTTCCTTTCCTTGACAAAGAATTCCTCGACGTAGCCATGAACCTGAACCCGAAAGCTAAAATGTGTCCCGGAAAGGATATTGAAAAACGGATTGTCCGCGAAGCCTTCGCCGATATGTTACCGGAAAGTGTGGCGTGGAGACAAAAAGAACAGTTCAGTGACGGTGTGGGATATTCATGGATCGATACTTTGAGAGAAATCACAGCGGCTGCCGTGAGCGATGAGCAGATGGAACATGCTGCCGAACGCTTCCCCATCCATACGCCACAAAACAAGGAAGAGTACTATTATCGTAGTATCTTTGAAGAGCATTTCCCCAGTGAAAGCGCAGCACGCACCGTACCCAGTGTTCCCAGTGTAGCCTGCTCCACAGCAGAAGCGCTGGCATGGGATATTTCTTTTAGAAATCTGAACGAACCTAGCGGACGTGCGGTGAGAGGAATACACGAAGAGGCCTATACTTAACTGATAAAAATAACGGAAAAAGCAGATTCTGTTATTCTTTTGTAGCATTTCTATTTTAAAATCCCAAGGATTAACGCAGATTAGCATATTATTGTCTGATTTGCGTTTTCTTTTTTATAATTTTGAGGCCAAACCCAATTAAATTTATCAAACTTTTAAAAGACCAAACAAATGAATTTAAAAAAAATAATGATGGCTTCCGCCCTTCTAATGGTTGCTTGCTGTATGCAGGCACAGACAAAAGTGATAGCCCACCGTGGATTCTGGAAAACTCCGGGAGCATCACAGAACAGCATCTCATCACTTCTAAAAGCAGATTCCATCGGTTGTTACGGTTCAGAATTTGACGTATGGATCGCTAAGGATAACAAGCTGGTAGTCAACCATGATCCAGTATACAAGATGAGGCCCATGGAGTATTCCAAAGGTGACGCACTGACCGGACTTAAATTATCCAACGGAGAAAACTTGCCTAGCCTGGAACAATATCTAGAAGCCGGGAAAAACTGTAATACCCGACTCATTCTCGAACTGAAGGCACATAGCAATAAGAAACGTGAAACCAAAGCCGTACAGGGAATCCTTGGCATGGTGAAGAAAATGGGACTGGAAAACCGCATGGAATATATCACGTTCTCCCTGCATGCCATGAAAGAGTTTATCCGCCTGGCTCCTGCCGGTACTCCGGTATTTTACCTGAACGGGGAACTGTCTCCCAAAGAATTAAAGGAACTCGGTGCTGCCGGTCTTGACTATCACATGGGAGTGATTAAGAAACATCCCGAATGGATCAAAGAAGCTCATGAGCTCGGCTTGAAAGTAAACGTATGGACCGTGGATGAAGTGGAAAACATGAAATCACTGATCGAACAGAAAGTGGATTTCATTACCACGAATGAACCAGTCATCTTACAAGAAGAACTTAAAATGCATCAATAAGACAAAATCATTACAAAGTAAACTGTTTCATATCCGTCTTTCAAGAAACCGTCCATTCCTTTTTTCAACCACCAACCCGTTCTGTCTACATAGAGCAATATGATAGAAAAACTTTTTCTTTACTTTCATTTCGTCAAAAATAAAAAGGATATATTTCTTGCTTTTATAGCTGATTTCACCAATTATCAAGACTAAATATTCTTCATATATTATGAAAGAATATGCAGAGCGATTCTCTCAAATAACAGTTTATTGATATATAAATAGGTATAATTTCAGATTATAACTAAATAAAGCCCTATGCAATATAATTATAAGTTCGAAAGAAATAAATGGATATTAGATATACTTTTTAGTATAATATAAAGCAAAAAGTTATACCTTTGCATCGTAATAAAACAAAAAGATATAACAATCAATAAATACTAATCAAAATGACATCAATAATAAAGTTCACAAAAATGCATGGAGCAGGAAATGACTACATATATGTAGATACAACCCGATACCCGATAGCCGACCCTGAAAAGAAAGCAACCGAATGGAGCAAGTTTCATACAGGAATCGGAAGTGATGGACTTATATTGATTGGTGCCTCTGATAAAGCGGATTTCAGTATGCGTATTTTCAATGCAGATGGTTCGGAGGCTATGATGTGTGGTAACGGGAGCCGCTGTGTAGGTAAATATGTATATGAATACGGTTTGACCGACAAAACAGAAATTACGTTGGATACGCTATCAGGGATTAAGATTCTGAAACTCCATGTAGAGGGGAAAACGGTCGATGCAGTCACCGTAGATATGGGTAGTCCATTGGAAACAGCAGCTATTCAGTGGGAAAAGAAGTATCCTTTCCGGTCAATGAAAGTATCAATGGGTAATCCTCATCTCGTCACATTTGTTGATGACATCACACAAATTGATTTGCCGGAAATCGGTCCCGAACTGGAGAATCATCCTCTTTTTCCCGACAGAACCAATGTGGAATTTGCACAGATTGTAGGCAAAGACACTATACGGATGAGGGTATGGGAAAGAGGATCGGGAATCACTCAAGCTTGCGGAACAGGTGCTTGTGCCACAGCAGTAGCAGCCTTTATCAACGGACTCACAGGAAGAAAAAGCGATGTGATTATGGATGGAGGAACAGTCACCATTGAATGGGATGAAATCTCCGGACATATCTTAATGACCGGGCCGGCAACCAAGGTTTTCGATGGGGAAATTGAGGATAGATAGTAGATTTTGAGCATTAGATTTTGCAGAACTTAAAACAATAACAAAATGGCATTAGTAAACGAACATTTTTTGAAATTACCGGGAAGCTATTTATTCTCGGATATAGCGAAAAAGGTAAATACTTTCAGGATAACACATCCCAAACAGGACATCATCCGGCTAGGTATCGGGGACGTTACGCAGCCACTTCCTCCAGCCTGTATAGAAGCCATGCACAAAGCAGTAGAAGAACTGGCCAACAAGGATACATTCCGCGGATATGGTCCTGAACAGGGATATGATTTTTTGATTGAAGCAATCATAAAGAACGACTTTGCTTCACACGGGATTCATTTCTCGGCATCCGAGATATTTGTCAGTGACGGGGCAAAAAGCGACACAGGAAACATAGGCGATATTTTGCGCCATGACAATAGTATAGGTGTTACAGACCCGATCTATCCGGTTTACATAGACAGTAACGTTATGTGCGGACGCGCCGGAGTACTGGAAGAAAAAACCGGCAAATGGAGCAACGTTACTTATATGCCTTGCACAAGTGAGAATAATTTTATTCCGGAAATCCCGAACAAACGGATAGACATCGTCTATCTCTGTTATCCGAACAACCCAACGGGGACAACCTTAACCAAACCGGAGCTAAAAAAGTGGGTGGACTATGCCTTGGCAAACGATACACTGATTTTGTTCGATGCCGCTTACGAAGCATACATCCAAGAAGAGAATATCCCCCACTCTATCTATGAAATTAAGGGGGCTAAAAAATGTGCGATTGAATTCCGGAGTTTTTCAAAAACGGCCGGATTTACCGGAGTACGTTGCGGATATACCGTGGTTCCGAAAGAGCTCACTGCCGCCACTTTAGAAGGCGATCGCATACCACTCAACAGATTGTGGAACCGTCGCCAATGCACCAAGTTCAACGGCACTTCTTACATTACCCAACGGGCGGCAGAAGCTGTTTACAGTGCAGAAGGCAAAGTACAAATCAAAAAAACAATCGACTATTATATGACGAATGCAAAGATCATGAAGGAGGGACTGGAAGCCACAGGGCTGAAAGTATATGGAGGAGTCAACGCCCCCTACTTATGGGTGAAGACCCCCAATGGACTTTCTTCATGGCGATTCTTTGAACAGATGTTATATGAAGCCAATGTGGTCGGTACTCCCGGTGTAGGCTTCGGACCAAGCGGTGAAGGATATATCCGCCTGACTGCGTTCGGTGAACGCAACGACTGTATCGAAGCGATGAGAAGAATAAAAAACTGGCTATAGTATTTTTGCGCGCTACTATATAACACATGGACCGTACATCCACATTTTTCTAACTAGTAAAGGTAAAAAGACGATGAAAACAGCGATTAACAAAAAATGGGGAGTAATAACAGCAGCATTATTACTGTCAGGACTTGTCCCGTCTACAATGATGGCACAAGATAAAGTGGAAGCTTCCGTTGGAGCAGAGCTGGTAAGTGGTTATATCTGGCGCGGCCAGGATTTAGGTGGAGTTAGCGTTCAGCCTTCATTGGGAATCACTTACAAGGGTTTCTCACTTGAAGCATGGGGATCGGTAGGATTCGAATCGACAGACGCGAAAGAGCTCGATTTAACTCTCGGTTATTCGACGGGTGGTTTTAGCGTTTCAGTGACGGATTATTGGTTTAATACCCAAGCAGCAACTAACAAGTATTTTCAATACGGAGCTCATTCAACGGCTCATGTATTTGAAGCACAAGTCGGATATGACTTCGGACCACTGGCAGTCAACTGGTATACCAACTTTGCAGGTGCTGATGGTGTGAAAGGAAACGGCAAAAGAGCCTATTCTTCTTATCTTGCACTTAGTGCACCATTCAAATGGGGTGGCCTCGACTGGACAGTAGATGTAGGTATAGTTCCCTGGGAGACTACTTTTTACAATGACTATACAAGTGGATTTTGCGTATCAGACATAAGTATCGGAGCTTCCAAAGAAATCAAAATAACAGATTCCTTCTCACTCCCGGCATTTGCGAAAATTACAGCGAATCCACGAACAGAAGGAGCTTACTTCACATTCGGATTAAGTTTTTAAAAGAGAATTTAGAATATCAAAGAGCGTATAGGGGGTAAGGTAGTTAGAGTTTAGATTTTATCGGTTTGTTGTATGGTAACCTGCTATGGCTGCCCCCCTGTACGCTTACAAGTAAATGAAACAGATTATCAACTCTAACATATTTAACAACAAATCAAATCAGGTATTATGTCAAAACTTAGATTCAGAGTAGTAGAGACAGCTTTCAAGAAGAAAGCAGTTGAAGTAGCGACACCTGCCGAACGTCCTTCGGAATACTTCGGCAAATATGTATTCAACAAGGAAAAGATGTTCAAATATCTTCCCAGCAAGGTATACAATGCGCTGATTGACGCAATTGATAATGGTGCTCCGCTAGATCGCAGTATTGCTGACGAAGTAGCTGCCGGCATGAAGAAATGGGCCATCGAAATGGGGGCCACTCACTACACACACTGGTTTGCACCGCTCACCGAAGGTACGGCAGAAAAGCACGATGCTTTCGTCGAACATGACGGCAAAGGTGGCATGATGGAAGAATTTACAGGCAAACTGCTTGTGCAACAAGAACCGGATGCTTCTTCTTTCCCGAATGGCGGCATCCGCAATACATTCGAAGCGCGTGGTTACAGTGCTTGGGATCCCTCATCACCTGCTTTCATCGTAGATGATACGCTTTGCGTCCCGACTGTCTTTATCGCATATACCGGTGAGGCTCTCGACTATAAAGCTCCCTTATTGAAAGCACTACGTGCCGTAGATAAAGCTGCCGTAGATGTATGCCATTACTTCAATCCGGAAGTTAAGAAAGTGGTTGCTTATCTAGGCTGGGAACAGGAATATTTTCTGGTGGATGAAGGTTTATATGCCGCACGTCCGGACTTATTGCTGACCGGACGTACTTTGATGGGACATGACAGTGCCAAGAACCAACAGTTGGAAGATCACTACTTCGGTGCTATTCCCACCCGCGTGGCAGCCTTCATGAAAGACCTTGAAATTGAAGCTCTGAAACTGGGTATTCCTGTCAAGACTCGTCACAATGAGGTTGCTCCAAACCAGTTTGAGCTGGCTCCTATCTTTGAAGAATGTAACTTGGCCAACGACCATAACTTGCTGATTATGTCACTGATGCGTAAGGTGAGCCGCCGCCACGGTTTCCGCGTACTGCTCCATGAAAAGCCATTCAAAGGTGTCAACGGTTCGGGGAAACACAACAACTGGTCTTTGGGCACTGATACAGGTATCTTATTGATGGGACCGGGTAAGACTCCGGAAGACAATCTGCGTTTTGTAACCTTTGTTGTCAATACATTGATGGCTGTTTATCATCATAACGGATTGCTGAAAGCTTCTATCTCCAGTGCTACCAACGCCCACCGTCTGGGAGCGAATGAGGCACCTCCTGCAATTATCTCCTCTTTTCTCGGGAAACAGTTGTCGCAGGTATTGGATCATATCGAGAACAGTACGAAAGATGATTTGATCAGCCTTAGCGGTAAACAAGGGATGAAGTTGGATATTCCGCAGATTCCTGAATTACTGATCGACAATACCGACCGTAACCGTACTTCTCCATTTGCTTTCACCGGCAATCGCTTTGAATTCCGTGCCGTAGGGTCCGAAGCAAACTGTGCTTCTGCCATGATTGCATTGAACTCGGCCGTAGCAGATCAATTGGTGAAGTTCAAGAAAGACGTGGATGCATTGATTGAAAAGGGAGAACCTAAAGTTTCCGCCATTCTTGAAATCATCCGCGGATATATCAAAGAATGTAAAGCCATTCATTTCGACGGCAACGGTTACAGCGACGAATGGAAAAAAGAAGCTGCCCGTCGTGGACTGGATTGCGAAACCAGTGTTCCTGTTATCTTCGACAATTACCTGAAGCCGGAAACTATTACCATGTTCGAAGCTACCGGTGTAATGACAAAGAAAGAACTGGAAGCCCGCAACGAAGTGAAATGGGAAACTTATACGAAGAAGATTCAGATCGAGGCACGTGTATTAGGCGACTTGGCAATGAATCACATCATTCCGGTTGCCACTCGATATCAAACGGATTTAATTAATAATGTCTATAAGATGCAATCTCTTTTCCCTGCAGAAAAGGCCGCGAAATTGTCTGCTAAAAACCTGGAGCTTATTGAAGAGATTGCCGACCGCACAGCGTTCATCAAGGAGCATGTAGATGCAATGATTGAGGCTCGTAAGGTTGCAAACAAGATAGAGAATGAACGGGAAAAAGCCATTGCCTATCACGACACAATCGTCCCGGCACTGGAAGAAATACGCTACCACATCGATAAGTTGGAGCTGATTGTTGACAATCAGATGTGGACGCTTCCGAAATACAGAGAATTGTTATTTGTGAGATAGAAAAAGAGAATAGTGAACAACAGTAAATGGCGAACAAACTGCATGACCATTGCAGTATATTCACCGTTAACTGTTCACTGTTATTAAAATTATCTATTTCTTTTGTTGGTTGTTTTAAGTTTGCAGGGAGGAGTGCTGTGAAGCACTCCTCTTCTTTCTTTATTCGATGATTTTTGCGTCCTCAATGTCAGCATCGTCATGTATAATCGGATCCGTCGGACGACGACGGGCAAACTTGAACCAATTGATCAACTCGGAAAGAGAATAGAACCAGACTGCTAACGCCAATAATTATAAATGCAGTATTACGCACTCCTGTCGGATTGAACAACGCGACGATACCCGCCATAAGAATCAACGAAGGAACCAGATAAAAGGCTCCCGGAACCGGCATCCACCGACGGGCCATCGACAAAGAAGCAATCTGTTGCACTCCTCCCATAATCAGGATAAATCCCAATAAAAACATCAGGACATCTGCAAAAAAATCAGGCATCACAATCAGCCAAAGTCCGAATAATAAACTACCGATTCCTTCTATCGGAAAACGGGGAGCGGCTTCACCTTCCGATCTTTTCCGGCCGAAATAGCTCAAGAGACTGATAACACCGGGAATCAAAAAGGCAACACCGACCGTAATAACAATATAACCGGCAGCCGCATTTGGCCAAATCACAAGCACCAGTCCTATTACAAGTGCAAAGAGAATGCGAATAAGGGAATAATTCATTGTTTTCATAAATTCTATATTTTTTAACCGGATCTGTTCCAATACTTTTGCGAATATAAGTATTTCTACTGAAATATAAAAATACCCGGCTGAAATCCGCCTATCTCGCTAATATGAGCCACGAAATCCCCTCACTAAATGCAATTGTAGAATTCTGTTTAAATATTCAATATTTATAAGAACTATTCAAGCTAAAAATTATGCCATATTAGAAAATGAAGAAAAAAAGTCATTTTTTGTTTGTTATTTCAAACGAAGTGTCTATATTTGCCGCCATAAAATTACAAAAGACAATGAAAACTATGTTAGTAAATACATATTGGTGGTGGCGCCCGTTACAACTCAGACAGTCGTAAGGGAGCAGCGCTCGTATGTATATACTTCATTAAAGATATAGCAGATTTGAAAGGGCCCTGTCGCAACTTGCGGCAGGGTCCTTTCTTTTTTGCCTCGCTTTCGAACAGATTAAATAATAACATAAAAATACAAATAGGATTATGAAAGTTTTTTTAGTTGACCAGGATGGTTATTACGGAGAATTCGGCGGTGCTTATGTACCGGAAATCCTCCACAAATGTGTCGAGGAATTGACGAACAAGTACCTCGAAGTCATTGAAAGCGATGATTTTAAAAAGGAATTCGAGCAGTTGTTACACGACTACGTAGGACGCCCTTCCCCGCTCTATCCGGCAAAACGCCTTTCCGAAAAATATGGTTGCAAGTTGTATCTGAAACGGGAAGACCTGAATCATACCGGTGCACATAAAATCAACAACACCATCGGACAAATCTTGCTGGCACGCCGCATGGGAAAGAAACGTATCATCGCTGAAACCGGAGCCGGACAACATGGAGTGGCAACAGCCACCGTGTGTGCATTGATGAATATGGAATGTATCGTTTACATGGGAAAGACGGATGTAGAACGCCAGCATATCAATGTGGAGAAAATGAAAATGCTGGGAGCTACCGTTATTCCCGTTACTTCAGGAAACATGACCTTGAAAGATGCAACTAACGAAGCTATCCGCGACTGGTGCTGTCATCCTGCCGACACTTATTACATTATCGGATCTACCGTAGGACCTCATCCCTACCCTGATATGGTGGCACGCCTGCAATCTGTTATCAGTGAAGAAATCAAAAAACAACTGCAAGAGAAGGAAGGACGCGACTATCCGGATTATCTGATAGCCTGTGTCGGAGGAGGAAGCAATGCTGCCGGAACAATCTATCATTATATCAACGATAGAAAGGTAAGCATCATTCTGGCGGAAGCCGGAGGCAAAGGAATAGAAACCGGAATGACTGCCGCCACTATCCAACTCGGCAAAATGGGAATTATCCATGGAGCGCGCACCTACGTCATCCAAAACGAAGACGGACAGATTGAAGAACCTTATTCCATATCTGCCGGACTAGATTATCCGGGCATTGGACCGATACATGCCAACCTTGCAGCACAAAAACGCGCCAACGTTTTGGCGATCAACGATGACGAAGCCATAAAAGCCGCTTACGAACTGACTAAACTCGAAGGTATTATCCCCGCACTGGAATCTGCCCATGCACTAGGAGCTTTGAAGAAATTGAAGTTCAAACCGGAGGATATCGTTGTATTGACAGTTTCAGGACGAGGAGACAAAGATATTGAAACCTATTTATCGTTCAACGAACAGCAATAAGCAATTAATAAACCATCATTCGTAATCAATAATCAAACAATGATAGAGATGAAAACATTTAATTATACAACTCATAGCAAACAAGTGATCGGAGACATGCATACTCCCGTCAGCATTTATCTGAAAGTACGCGATATGTATCCGCAATCCGCATTAATGGAAAGTTCCGATTATCATGCCGGAGAAAATTCCTTGTCATTTATTGCCCTCTGCCCTTTGGCAAGTATCGGTGTTAACTGCGGTATTGTCACTGCAAACTATCCTGATAATAGCCACACGGAAAAGCCACTGACAAAAACATTCCATGTAGAAAAGGCCATGAACCGGTTTATCAATCAATTCAAAGTGGCCGGAGATAACAAGAATGTATGTGGACTTTACGGATATACGACGTTTAACGCTGTGAAATACTTCGAGCACATCCCGGTGAAAGAAAGTCACGATGAACAAAATGATGCTCCGGATATGCTATACATATTATATAAGTATGTCATTGTTTTCAATCATTTCAAAAATGAATTGACATTGGTTGAAATGTTGTCCGAAGGAGAAGAAAGCAACTTGCCGGAGCTGGAAGCTGCCATCGAAAACCGGAATTATGCTTCCTATAACTTCTCTGTAACAGGTCCTGTTACCAGTCCTATCACAGACGAAGAGCATAAAGCCAATATCCGCAAAGGAATCGCACACTGTATGCGTGGGGATGTTTTCCAGATCGTACTTTCCAGAAGATTTATCCAGCCTTATGCCGGAGATGATTTCAAAGTCTATCGTGCACTCCGTAGCATCAATCCTTCTCCTTATCTTTTCTACTTCGATTTCGGAGGATACCGTATCTTCGGCTCTTCACCTGAAACACATTGCAAAATCGAAGATAGTCGTGCTTACATCGATCCGATTGCCGGAACGACCCGCCGTACCGGAGATATAGTGACAGACCGAAAACTGACAGAAGATTTGCTGGCCGATCCTAAAGAAAATGCAGAGCATGTCATGCTGGTTGATCTTGCTAGAAACGACCTTTCCCGTAATTGTCATGATGTACGCGTAGTATTCTATAAGGAACCACAATATTATAGCCATGTTATTCACTTGGTGAGCCGTGTCAGCGGTATGCTGAATGAGGGTGCAGACAAAATCAAGACGTTTATTGACACGTTTCCTGCCGGCACATTAAGCGGTGCCCCCAAAGTACGCGCTATGCAGTTAATCAGTGAAATCGAGCCACATAATCGTGGAGCCTATGGTGGCTGTATCGGATTTATCGGATTGAACGGTGAATTAAATCAAGCTATCACTATCCGTACTTTTGTAAGCCGCAACAATGAACTCTGGTTCCAAGCCGGAGGAGGTATCGTAGCACGCAGTCAAGATGAATACGAACTACAAGAGGTGAACAATAAACTGGGAGCACTGAAAAAGGCAATCGATTTAGCTGTCAAATTAAAAAATTGAAAACAGAAATATAGTATTTGAACAACCATTTTATAATGACAATAAAAATGAAAATATTACTTTTAGATAACTATGACTCTTTCACTTACAACCTGCTACACGCAGTGAAAGAATTAGGGGCCACAGATGTAGAAATAGCCCGCAACGATCAGATAGAGCTTGATGAAGTGGACCGATTTGATAAAATCATACTATCCCCCGGACCGGGTATACCCGAAGAAGCCGGCCTGTTGCTACCTATTATTAAGAGATATGCTCCGACCAAAAGCATTTTGGGTGTCTGCCTTGGTCATCAAGCTATCGGAGAGGCTTTCGGAGCACGTCTGGAAAACCTCAAAGAAGTATATCATGGGGTACAAACTCCGATTACCATCATTCGTCAGGATATACTTTTTAAAGGACTAGGAAAAGAAATTTTTGTCGGAAGATACCATTCCTGGGTAGTCAGCCGGGAAGTTTTTCCCGATTGTCTGGAAATAACAGCAGAAAGTCAAGAAGGACAAATCATGGCAATCCGCCATAGGACCTACCATGTACATGGCATTCAGTTCCACCCCGAATCAGTATTAACCTCGCAAGGAAAAGAAATTATTAAAAACTTTTTAAACGATTAAACCAATGAAGCAGATTCTATATAAACTTTTCGAACATCGATATCTGGGACGCGATGAGGCCCGCACGATTCTACAGAATATCGCACAGGGAAAATATAATGATGTACAAGTAGCCTCTTTGATCACAGTCTTTCTGATGCGTAACATTTCTGTAGAAGAATTATGCGGCTTCCGCGATGCACTGCTTGAAATGCGTATTCCGGTCAATTTGAGTGAGTTCGCTCCGATAGATATCGTAGGAACCGGAGGAGACGGAAAAAATACATTTAATATTTCCACGGCTTCCTGTTTTACTGTTGCCGGGGCCGGCTTCCCGGTAGTGAAACATGGTAATTATGGAGCAACTTCAGTCAGTGGTGCCAGTAATGTGATGGAACAACACGGTGTAAAGTTCACCAATGACATTGACCGACTACGCCGTAGCATGGAAAAATGTAATCTTGCTTATCTGCATGCTCCCTTATTCAATCCGGCATTAAAAGCGGTAGCTCCGGTTCGTAAGGGATTGGCAGTGCGCACCTTCTTCAATATGCTCGGCCCGTTGGTAAATCCTGTATTACCGGCTTATCAGCTTTTAGGAGTTTACAATCTACCGTTGCTTCGCCTCTATACCTATACATATCAGGAAAGCAAGACAAAATTTGCCGTTGTTCACAGCCTCGACGGGTATGATGAAATCTCTCTGACCTGTGAGTTCAAAGTGGCGACCAGCGATCATGAAAAGATTTACACCCCCGAGAGCCTCGGATTCTCCCGCTATAAGGAAACGGACTTGGATGGTGGACAGACACCGGAAGATGCCGCTAAAATTTTCGACCGTATCATGAATAACACGGCTACGGAAGCTCAAAAAAATGTAGTGATAGTCAACTCTGCTTTCGCTATCCATGTGATTTGTCCGGAGAAGACTATTGAAGAATGTATAGCTCTCGCCAAAGAGTCATTGGAAAGTGGACGCGCATTAGCTACCCTAAAAAAATTCATTGAATTGAACAGTTAATGTTTTATCCCTGCAAATCCATCATTTACAATTCATAATCCCACATCAAATGAAAGATATATTATCAGAGATTATAGCCAACAAACGATTTGAAGTTGACCTGCAAAAGCAGACTATCTCCATCGAGCAACTACAGGAAGGTGCCAACGAAGCTCCGGCCTCCCGTTCTATGAAGCAGGCATTAGCCTCTTCTACATCGGGAATTATCGCAGAATTCAAGCGTCGGTCTCCGTCCAAAGGATGGATAAAGGAAAAAGCATGCCCGGAAGAAATTGTTCCATCCTATGCAGCGGCAGGAGCCTCTGCTCTTTCCATCCTCACCGATGAAAAGTTTTTCGGAGGAAGCCTGAAAGATATCCGCACTACACGCCCTTTGGTAGAAATCCCCATTCTTAGGAAGGACTTCATCATTGACGAATACCAGCTTTATCAGACTAAGATCATCGGTGCTGATGCTATACTTCTTATCGCAGCGGCATTAGAACCGGAAAAATGTAACGAACTTGCAGAAAAAGCTCATGAATTAGGTTTGGAGGTTCTCCTGGAGATTCATAGCTCCGAGGAATTAATATACATCAACCAGAAAATAGATATGGTGGGAATCAACAACCGTAATCTGGGTACTTTCTTCACTGATGTAGAAAACTCTTTCCGCTTGGTCGGACAGCTCCCTCAAGATGCAGTATGGGTATCCGAGAGCGGCATCTCCGATCCGGAAATAGTAAAACGACTTCGGGCAGCCGGATTCCGAGGATTCCTAATCGGTGAAACATTTATGAAAACACAGCAACCGGGAGAAACTCTACAGAATTTTCTGCAAGCAATCCAATAAACTAATGATTCATAACGGACAGCTCTATGATTAACGGAAAAATGATCAAAGTATGCGGTATGCGTGAAGCTGAAAACATACAGGATGTAGAGGCTATCGAAGGTATAGATATGCTGGGGTTTATCTTCTATCCTAAATCTCCCCGATATGTCTACGAACTTCCGGATTACTTGCCCACTCATGCCCAGCGTGTCGGAATTTTCGTCAACGAAGACAAGCAGATAATCAGCATGTATGCTGATCGTTTCGGACTGAATTATGTGCAGCTCCACGGAAATGAATCACCGGAATACTGCCGGTCTTTACATTCCACAGGATTGAAACTCATCAAAGCCTTTTCAGTAGACCGTTCCCAAGATTTGGAAAAGATATATGAATACGAAAAAGTATGTGATCTTTTTTTATTCGATACCAAATGCGAACAATATGGTGGTTCTGGAAATCAATTCGACTGGAGCATTCTGGATATATACAATGGGCATGTACCCTTCCTTTTAAGTGGAGGCATAAACTCATACAGTGCCAATATCCTTAAAGAATTCAAGCATCCCCGACTTGCCGGATACGATCTCAACAGCCGTTTTGAAATCCAACCGGGGAAAAAGGATCCGGAGCGTATCCGGACATTTTTAAACGAATTAAAATTATCATTTTAAAATTTCAACGCCATGAATAGAATTCATCAACTTTTCAGTAGCAACAAGAAAGACATACTTTCTATTTATTTTTGTGCCGGTACTCCTACATTAGATGGTACCTCCGATGTAATCCGCACGCTCGAAAAACATGGAGTGAGTATGATTGAAATCGGTATTCCCTTCAGTGATCCGATGGCAGATGGCATTGTTATCCAAAATGCCGCCACTCAAGCATTGCGTAACGGCATGTCCTTAAAACTTCTTTTTGAACAATTGAGGGATATCCGCAAGAATGTAAGAATCCCACTTATACTCATGGGATATCTAAACCCAATCATGCAATTCGGATTTGAGAACTTCTGTCGCAGATGTGTGGAATGTGGTATTGACGGTGTCATTATCCCCGATCTCCCTTTTCGCGATTATCAAGAACATTACCATATCATTGCCGAATGTTATGGCATCAAAATGATTATGCTCATCACACCGGAAACCAGCGAAGAACGGGTACGCGAAATAGATACACATACCGACGGATTCATCTACATGGTTTCATCAGCGGCAACCACCGGAGCACAACAGAATTTCAATGAACAAAAACGGGCTTACTTCAAAAAGATAGAAGATATGCATCTGAACAATCCGCTGATGGTAGGATTCGGTATCTCCAATAAAGCTACTTTTCAGGCTGCTTGTGGACATGCTTCCGGAGCTATCATCGGCAGTAAATTCGTTACTCTGCTTGAAGAAGAAAAAGGCCCGGAAAAAGCCATTCTGAAATTAAAAGAAGAGTTGAAGTAAGTACTTATCATTCATTTGATGATTTCGCATAATTATTCAGATTTATAACATTTTATAGTAAACTACGTATAAATTCATCATTTACTGATCATAATTCGTTATTAATCCGTATCTTTGTCAGTGTTTTAACAGTAATTTGATAATTATGAGAGCAGAAACTCCTTCCGTTTTGTTAATTTACACAGGTGGAACTATCGGAATGATAGAAAATCCGGAAACAGGTGCCTTAGAAAACTTCAACTTCGATCATTTGCTTAAACATGTGCCCGAGCTGAAGAGATTCAATTACCGCATCTCTTCCTACCCATTCGATCCCCCCATCGACTCTTCGGATATGGAACCTGCTTACTGGGCAAAACTCGTAAAAATCATCAATTACAATTATGATTATTTCGATGGGTTCGTCATCCTTCATGGAACAGACACAATGGCTTACACAGCTTCTGCATTAAGTTTCATGCTCGAAAATCTAAGCAAACCCGTCATCCTGACAGGTTCCCAGCTCCCGATCGGGACTTTGCGCACAGATGGAAAAGAAAACCTTATTACAGCCATTGAAATCGCAGCAGCTAAAAATCCAGATGGTACTGCTATCGTTCCTGAAGTTTGCATTTTCTTTGAGAACCATTTGATGCGTGGCAACCGTACCACCAAAATCAATGCGGAGAATTTCAATGCTTTCCGCTCTTTCAATTATCCGCCATTGGCACGAGTGGGCATCCACATAAAATATGAGCCTAATCTCATTCGAAAACCAGACCCGACCAAACCTCTAAAGCCACATTATCTGTTCGACACCAATGTGGTTATTCTGACACTTTTTCCAGGCATTCAAGAGAGCATCGTGACTTCTTTGCTTCATGTCCCGGGATTGAAAGCTGTTGTCATGAAAACCTTCGGTTCAGGAAATGCTCCGCAAAAAGAATGGTTCATCCGCCAACTAAAGGAAGCTACCAATCGTGGAATTATCATTGTCAACATTACACAATGTGCCTCCGGAGCGGTAGAAATGGGACGTTACGAAACAGGAATGCATCTTCTGGAAGCAGGTGTGATCAGCGGGTATGATAGTACTCCCGAATGTGCCATAACCAAACTCATGTTTTTATTAGGACATGGATTACCCAACAAGGATATCCGAAATAAAATGAACTCCTGCCTAATAGGAGAAATCACCAAGTCTTAAGTTAACCCCATCTACTTATCCCCCTCGATTTGCTTGTGGAGTTGGGATTCGTCAATAAAATAGTTATGTTCTAGCTCTTTTTTATGAGGATCTTCAATATATCTAGCAGCCCCTTTATCCATAAACAATTCTACATTCTGTGCATGATGAGCCACATAGGCTGCAGAACCTGTGTCCCCCGAATGGCAGATTTCTTCCACTACATCAGCTTTGTTTTTTCCGGTAATCAGGAAAATGACATGGCGGGCATTCAGAATGGGATAACCCGTCATTGCAATACGCTTCTGTCCGTTACGCGGATGGGCGCTGACTGCATAAATAGCGTTTGAAGTCAGCAAATCTTCTTGCCCGGGAAAGATGGAAGAAGTATGTCCATCATCTCCAGCTCCCAACAGTATAATATCGAATTCAGGCCAACCACGTTTAAACGGCACTTGCTGCCGGACTAACTCCGAATAACGAAACGTCTCTTCCGCAGGCTTTGCCTCGCCATAAATGCGAAATACATTCTCATAAAGAATAGGAGTTACGCCCAAAAGAAGGTTGCGCATCATTCCGTAATTACTGTCCGAATCATCGGAAGGTACACAACGTTCATCCACCCAATAAATCCGCATACGGTTCCAAGGGGTGATTTCCAGATATTCATTCGCCCATAAATCGAACATCAGAGCAGGGGTATTGCCACCGCTAACCGCGATATTAAACACTCTATCCGGTTCTTCATTCATGATTTCCACCAAGCGGAGTATCAATGCTCGTGAAGTTTCAATAGATGAGGGAAAAACTGATAGTTTCATAATTCACAATATTGATCTGTATTTGTCAAATTCTTACATGGATTCGTCCAGTCAGCTCCATGTTCATGCATCATCGCTTCGCTTTCTAAGGGTCCCCACGTACCTGCGGGATAACCATAAAGAGGCGCATCGGGGTTATCTTTCCAATAGCGGAGTACCGGGTCGAAAAATTTCCATGAGGCTTCTACTGCATCACTTCGAGTAAATAAAGTCGGATCACCCTGGATACAATCGTCTATCAGACGGGCATAAGCGTCGCCACTAGGCACACCGCCCAACTGTGCATAACTGAAATCCATCGTCACCTGATGGACTTCGAAGCCTGCACCGGGAACTTTCATTCCGATCTTGAGCACAATTCCTTCATTCGGTTGCAAACGAAGAATCAATTTATTAGCCCGCGGACAGTTGCCACCAGCACAATGAAACATCTGATGAGGTGTTTCACGGAAATGAACAACGATTTCCGTTACTTTCGTCGGCATTTGTTTACCTGTACGAATGTAGAACGGAACACCACTCCAACGCCAGTTACTAATGCCCAGTTTCATGGCAATATAAGTATCCGTACGAGAATCGGGAGCCACTCCTTTTTCTTCACGGTATCCCTTTTTATTACCGGAGGCCGTATATTGTCCACGAACAATATGTTCGTTCAAATCCACTTCATTCAACGGAGTGAGAGATTCGTAGATCTTCACCACTTCATTGCGGAAATTGTCCGCATTGAAAACAGCAGGAGGCTCCATAGCGGTAAGAGCTACGAGCTGTATCAAATGATTCTGTACCATATCCCGCAGTGCACCAGCTGTTTCATAAAAACCGCCACGTTGCTCGATACCCAGATTTTCTACGGCTGTAATCTCTACGTAGTCGATATAGTTACGGTTCCAAAGAGGTTCGAAGATACCGTTGGCAAAACGGAAAGCCAACACATTCTGGGCCGTTTCCTTACCGAGAAAATGGTCGATACGGTAAATCTGATGCTCATTGAATACAGAGGCGTACGTTTTATTCAGTTCACGCGCCGATTCGAGATCATAGCCGAAAGGTTTCTCTACAATGATACGTGAATGGGAAGTGTTGAGTCCGACAGCTTTCAGAAACAAAGGCACTACTCCGTAAAGTGATGGCGGAGTGGCAAGGTAAAACAGTAGATCATCCGGATCTGCCTCACCGGTCAAGTCGACCAGACGTTGGCGAAGTTGCGGATAACCGTCTTCTTTTGCCGGATCCATCGGTAAATAGTAGAGATGGGAGACGAATGAAGCCATAAAAGCTGTGTCCTGTTCTTCAGACTTTACAAACCGTTGCAGTTCTTCCAATATATAAGAACGGTAGTTATCGTCAGAATAGACCGTACGCCCGATGCCCAATATAGAAAACTCTCCGGTCAACCGGTTTTCACGGTAAAGGGAGCAAAGGGCAGGCATCAGCTTACGCTTGGTTAAGTCACCCGATGCACCGAAAATTATCATTGCAAATTTATCCATCGTTCGAGAGCTGGTTTGATTTATGTTTTGAAATGGGCTATTAATTATTTATCTTTTCAGAACTATTTTTCTATTTAAACATTATATGTACCCGATTTCGTATCCCCTCCGTGACCTGTCCAGTTCTCGTGGAAAAACTGTCCGCGCAACTCATCCTTACGCTCAAAAGTATGTGCACCGAAATAATCGCGTTGTGCCTGTACAAGATTGGTGGGCAGATCAGCAGAAGTGAGCGAATAGAAATAGTTCAGGGCAGAAGAGAAAGCAGGAACAGGAAGTCCTTCTTTCATGGCTTCCACCACCAAGCTCTTCCATCTCGGAAGCAGCGTCTTCATTTCTTCTTTAAAATAAGGAGCCAACAATAAGTGCTCAGGCTTGTCGGTGGCTTCGAAGGCAGCTGCAATGTCGTTCAGGAATATACTGCGAATGATGCATCCCCCACGCCACATACGAGCAATGGAAGCCAAGTCGAGCTGCCAGTCGAAAGCATCGGACGCCCGTTGCAACACGGCGAACCCCTGAGCATAAGAGACTAATTTGGAAGCATAAAGGGCAGAAAAGATATTCTTTACGAGTTCCACCTTGTTATATACAGGTTGTGTATGTTGACATTGGAATTGTTTGGAAGCCAAATGACGCAAGTTTTTCTGTGAAGACAGGCTTCGTTCGAATACCGCTGTAGCAATGAGTCCTAACGGCATACCGAGTTCCATCGCATTGATAACCGACCATTTACCGGTTCCTTTCTGTCCGGCTGCATCCAAGATTTTATCAACTAGATAACCTCCGGATTTGTCTTTATGCCGCAAAATGTTGGCGGTGATTTCGATCAGATAACTGCTAAGTTTGCCTTCATTCCAACGGGCAAAAACATCAGATATCTCCTCATTGGTCAGATCTAGTAACTTTTTCATCACCCAGTAGGCCTCGGCAATCAGTTGCATATCGCCATATTCAATACCGTTATGAATCATCTTCACAAAATGACCTGATCCGGCAGGCCCCACCCATTGGCAACAGGGAGTACCATCCGGTACTTTTGCCGCAATACTTTGAAGAATCGGTTTCACTTCCGACCATGCTTTTTCCGAACCGCCGGGCATAATAGAAGCTCCATTCAAAGCTCCTTCTTCACCACCAGACACACCGCTACCGATGAAAAGAACTCCCTTCGATTCTGCCAGTCGGACACGGCGGTTCGTATCTTCGTAATTAGAATTACCACCATCAATAAGAATGTCTCCTGGTGAAAGCAATGGGAAAAGCTGATCCATCAGTTCATCAACCGGACTTCCGGCGCGAACCATCATCATGATCTTACGAGGAATAGCTATCGAATCTACAAATACTTTTATATCTGTGTATCCTTCGATGTTTTTACCTTTCGCACGCCCCTTCAGAAAGTGCTCCACCACACCCTCTTCTATTCCGGGAACAGTACGGTTATAAACCGATACATGCCATCCCTTACTCTCCATATTTAAAGCAAGATTCTCACCCATCACAGCCAAGCCGATAAGTCCTATATCTGTTTTATTCTGATTCGCCATAACTTGTATGTTTTGAATATTCTTTATCCTAGTAACATTTAAAATACACATTTGTTCGCAAGGTTTTAGATTAAAACATTATTTTTGTAGCCTACAAATAAGATCAAGAATGAAGAAGATTAAAATCAGTTTGCTGGCACGCATTGTCACATTGCCATCATTTTGGGTATTGCCATCGGCACTGTTTTCCCGGCTCCGCTAGTGCGAATATTTGTTACATTCAATGGTATCTTCAGTGAGTTTCTCAATTTCTCTATTCCATTGATTATCATCGGACTGGTCACTGTAGCTATTTCCGACATTGGGAAGGGTGCAGGAAAAATGTTGTTCCTGACGGCTTTGATCGCCTATTTCGCCACTCTTTTTTCAGGATTCCTCTCCTACTTTACAGGAATCACGGTATTCCCTTCACTCATCGAACCAGGTGTACCACTTGAAGAAGTGAGCGAAGTACAGGGAATTCTCCCTTATTTCTCCGTTTCCATCCCGCCACTGATGAACGTGATGACAGCCCTAGTTTTAGCTTTCACACTGGGATTAGGACTGGCGTCTTTGAACAGTGACGCATTGAAAAACGTAGCACGTGATTTTCAGAAAATTATCGTACAAATGATAAGCGCTGTTATTCTGCCCTTGCTGCCGCTTTATATCTTCGGCATATTCCTCAACATGACACATTCGGGACAAGTATATTCCATTCTGATGGTGTTTATTAAAATTATCGGAGTCATATTCGTTCTTCATATTTTCCTGTTGGTATTTCAATATTCCATTGCAGCCTTGTTTGTACATCGGAACCCATTTAAATTGCTTAGTAGAATGCTGCCGGCTTACTTCACGGCATTGGGTACACAGTCATCGGCAGCCACTATTCCCGTGACACTCGAACAGGCTAAGAAGAACGGAGTGTCTGCCGAAATAGCAGGTTTTGTGATTCCTCTATGCGCCACCATCCACCTATCGGGCAGTACACTAAAAATCGTAGCCTGTGCACTGTCATTGATGATGATGCAGGGAATACCATTCGACTTCCCATTATTTGCCGGATTTATCTTTATGTTGGGCATCACAATGGTAGCCGCTCCAGGAGTCCCAGGCGGAGCAATCATGGCCTCTCTGGGAATTTTGCAATCCATACTCGGCTTCGACGAATCGGCTCAGGCTTTGATGATTGCGCTTTACATAGCCATGGACAGTTTCGGTACCGCTTGCAATGTGACGGGAGATGGAGCTATCGCTTTGATTATCGACAAAATAATGGGGAAAACCGTGCTGATTAACTGTGCTGAAAAATAATTGGAGAGTCACTTGGTCGGGTCACAAAAAATACCGACATTTGCACCTACATTTTCAAATCTATAAATAATTAGCGTATGAAAAAAGCCCTAATTTCAGGCATCACCGGGCAAGATGGTTCTTACCTTGCCGAATTTCTATTACAAAAAGGTTACGAAGTACACGGTATACTCCGTCGTTCTTCCTCATTCAATACAGGACGTATTGAACATTTGTATTTCGACGAGTGGGTGCGCGACATGAAACAGAAACGTACGATTAATCTGCATTATGGGGATATGACAGATTCTAGTTCGTTAATTCGTATTATTCAACAGGTACGACCGGATGAAATCTACAATCTCGCAGCTCAAAGCCATGTGAAGGTTTCATTCGATGTTCCGGAATACACTGCCGAAGCAGATGCTATCGGTACGTTGCGTATGCTCGAGGCTGTACGCATTCTGGGACTGGAAAAGAAAACCCGCATCTACCAGGCTTCTACTTCCGAATTGTTTGGTAAGGTGCAGGAAGTTCCACAAAAAGAGACAACTCCATTCTATCCCCGTTCTCCGTATGGGGTAGCCAAACAATATGGTTTTTGGATTACTAAAAACTATCGCGAAAGCTATGGTATGTTTGCAGTAAATGGAATTCTGTTCAATCACGAGAGCGAACGCCGTGGTGAGACGTTCGTTACCCGTAAAATCTCGCTTGCTGCCGCACGTATCGCACAGGGGGAACAGGACAAACTGTATTTGGGTAATCTGGATGCACGCCGTGACTGGGGATATGCCAAAGATTACGTCGAATGTATGTGGCTGATCCTGCAACATGATGTTCCCGAAGATTTCGTAATTGCTACAGGAGAAATGCACACAGTACGCGAATTCGCTACGTTAGCATTCAAAGAAGCAGGCATTGAACTCCGTTGGGAAGGTAAAGACATCAATGAAAAAGGCATCGATGTAGCCACCGGAAAGATTCTGGTAGAAGTTGATCCTAAATATTTTCGTCCATCGGAAGTAGAACAACTGCTAGGTGACCCGACAAAGGCTAAAACACTGTTGGGATGGGATCCACGCAAAACGTCATTCGAAAAACTAGTAAGTATCATGGTGCACCACGATATGGCAAAAGTGAAACGAATGATTGCTACCAAACACTAAAACTCGTTTCCTCACAGATTAACACAGATCTCCACAGAGTTTTTTTGTTTTAGAGCCATTCTGTGGAAATCTGTGGTGAAAATAATAAAAAGATAAAATGGAAAAGAATGCAAAGATATATGTGGCAGGACACCGCGGACTTGTGGGATCTGCTATCTGGAAGAATTTGCTGGATAAAGAATACACCAATCTGATAGGCCGTACACACAAAGAGCTTGATCTGCTGGATGGTATGGCTGTCCGTAAATTCTTCGATGAAGAACAGCCGGAATATGTATTCCTTGCTGCTGCCTTTGTGGGTGGAATCATGGCAAACAGCATCTACCGTGCCGACTTTATATATAAGAATCTACAAATTCAACAGAATGTCATCGGAGAGAGTTTCCGTCACCAGGTGAAAAAGTTGCTCTTTCTAGGTAGCACGTGTATTTATCCACGTGATGCCGAACAGCCGATGAAGGAAGATGTATTGCTTACTTCACCGTTGGAATATACCAACGAACCGTATGCAATCGCTAAAATTGCCGGACTGAAAATGTGCGAAAGCTTCAACTTGCAATATGGAACGAACTATATCGCTGTGATGCCGACAAACCTTTATGGACCGAATGATAATTTCGACCTGGAACGCAGTCATGTATTGCCTGCCATGATTCGTAAGATTCATCTAGCACATTGCCTGAAAGAGGGAAATTGGATAGCTGTACGCAAGGATCTAAACCTACGTCCGGTGGAAGGCATCAACGGCGACAGTCCGAAAGAAAAAATACTGGCCATTCTGCAAAAATATGGAATTAGTGAAACAGAAGTTACTCTTTGGGGCACAGGCACTCCACTCCGCGAATTCCTTTGGAGCGAAGAAATGGCAGATGCCAGTGTCTTCGTAATGGAACATGTAAACTTCAAAGATACTTATAACGAAGATAGCAAAGACATCCGCAACTGCCATATCAACATCGGAACCGGCAAGGAAATTACAATCCGCCAACTGGCCGAGCTTATCGTAGCAACTGTTGGTTATCGAGGAAAACTGACCTTCGACAGTAGCAAACCGGACGGTACAATGCGCAAACTGACCGATCCTTCAAAACTGCATGCTCTAGGCTGGCACCATAGAATTGAAATCGAGGAAGGCGTACAAAGAATGTACGAATGGTACTTGAAATAATAATTTAAGGAATCTGTCAATATAAGGGTGTCAAAACTCCTCTTTTATCGAAATTACCCCTGTTACAATTATCCGTAGCGAGGGTGATTTCCAAAAATTCTTCACTCTTAATTCTTCATTCTTAATATAATTGCTATATTTGCACAATTTAATACCAAATGTGCAAAACAATGGAACAAAGTTTTATAGCCTATATTGAGAATAGTATCAAAAATAATTGGGATTTGGATGCCCTGACTGATTATAAAGGTGCAACTTTACAGTATAAAGACGTAGCTCGCAAAATCGAAAAACTCCATATCATTTTTGAAGAAAGCGGCATCCGCAAAGGAGATAAGATTGCCGTTTGCGGAAGAAACAGCTCTCATTGGGGAGTAACTTTCCTCGCCACACTGACATATGGAGCAGTTATCGTACCTATCCTCCATGAATTTAAAGCGGACAATGTGCATAACATCGTCAATCATTCCGAAGCCAAATTACTGTTTGTGGGAGATATGGTGTGGGAAAACCTGAATGAGTCGGCGATGCCGCTATTGGAAGGTATCCTGATGATGAACGACTTCAGCCTGCTGGTGTCACGCAGCGAACGACTTACGCATGCACGCGAACATCTGAACGAAATGTTCGGCAAAAAGTACCCGAAGAACTTCCGCAAAGAACATGTCACTTATCATAAAGACGAACCGGAAGAATTGGCAGTTATCAATTATACTTCAGGAACAACAAGTTATTCGAAAGGAGTGATGCTCCCCTACCGCAGTCTGTGGTCGAATACAAAATTTGCATTTGAAGTATTAGACCTGCAAGCGGGAGATAAGATTGTATCCATGCTCCCTATGGCACACATGTACGGACTGGCTTTCGAATTCCTCTATGAATTTTCCGTGGGTTGTCACATCTACTTCCTCACCCGTATGCCGAGTCCAAAGATCATTTTCCAGGCTTTCGAGGAAGTGAAACCAAATTTGATTGTTGCTGTGCCGCTCATCATCGAAAAAATCATCAAGAAGAGCGTACTCCCAAAACTAGAGACTCCTGCAATGAAGATATTATTAAAAGTACCTATTATCAATGACAAGATAAAAGCAACAGTGCGCGAAGAAATGATCAAGGCATTCGGTGGAAACTTCAAGGCTGTTATTGTAGGAGGTGCTGCTTTCAATCAGGAAGTAGAGCAGTTCTTGAAAATGATTGATTTCCCCTACACGGTAGGATATGGAATGACGGAATGTGGTCCGATTATTTGTTACGAAGATTGGAAAAGATTCAAACCGGGTTCATGCGGAAAGGCCGTACCGCGCATGGACGTGAAAGTATTGTCATCCGATCCCGAGAACATCGTTGGTGAAATCGTATGTAAAGGTCCAAATGTAATGGTGGGATATTATAAAAATGAAGAAGCCACCCGAGAAGTCATCGACAAAGACGGATGGCTACATACAGGTGATTTAGCTTTGATGGATGCCGAAGGAAATATTACGATCAAAGGACGCAGCAAGAACCTATTATTGAGTGCCAGCGGACAGAATATCTATCCGGAAGAAATTGAAGATAAATTGAACAACTTGCCATATGTGGCTGAAAGCATTATCGTTCAGCAGAATAATAAACTTGTCGGACTTGTTTATCCCGATTTTGACGATGCTTTCGCTCACGGTCTAAAGAATGAAGACATTGAGCAAGTTATGGAAGAAAACCGGGTGGCATTGAATGCTATGCTACCGGCATATAGCCAAATATCCAAGATGAAAATCTATCCGGAAGAATTCGAAAAGACACCGAAGAAGAGCATCAAGCGTTACTTATATCAGGAAGCAAAAGGCTAAATATAAAGTTAGCCGTAAAAATATGTAACTCTAAGAGAAAAGAATGAAGATAAAAAAAACAATATTCACGGCAGCTATACTAATGGCTGCCGTTTGTTTACCGGCACAGAACAAGAGTGCGGGTATTAATATATCTATCTGGAAAGACATTTGTACGCAACCGCATGACAGTACACAGACGACTTATGTCAATATCGGTCTCCTGTCTACAATGAATCGTCTGAACGGTTTGGGGATCAATGCTTTGGGAAGTGTAGTACATGGTGACATGAACGGAGTACAGATCACCGGATTAGCCAATTTGGCAGGTGGTACAATGCGGGGTGTCCAGCTAGCCGGTATCAGTAATATCAGCGGCAACAATACCGTAGGACTCTCCGCTGCCGGATTGGTAAATATCACCGGCGATAAAACACAGGGAGTAATCATATCCGGACTAACCAATATCGGAGGGGATGATACTTCCGGATTAATGATTAGTGGTCTCATGAATGTAACGGGCAACATGGCTTCGGGACTACACTGTTCTGGAGTGGCAAATATCACCGGACAGAACTTTGGAGGGGTGATGGTTTCCGGACTTTTAAATGTAGTAGGTGAACACATGAACGGCTTGCAAATAGCAGGAATTGCCAACATAACCGCATCGAAACTGAATGGAGTGCAAGTAGCATTATGTAATTATGCAACGCAAGCCCGCGGACTTCAAATTGGCCTTGTCAATTATTACAAAGAAGATATGAAGGGATTCCAACTAGGACTGGTAAATGCTAACCCTGAAACAAGAGTACAAATGATGCTGTATGGTGGAAATGCAACGCCTGCCAATATCGGAGTCCGCTTCAAGAACCGATTGTTTTATACCATTTTGGGAGTCGGTTCCATGTATCAGGGATTGAATGATAAGTTTTCGGCAAGTGCATCCTATCGTGCCGGTCTGTCCGTTCCTCTTTACAAAGGGCTGTCCGTCAGTGGAGATGTCGGTTACCAGCATATCGAGACTTTCGATAACAAAGATGAAGTAATTCCCAAACGTTTATATGCATTGCAGGCACGTGTCAATCTGGAATATCAAATTACCGGGAAGTTCGGTATCTTTGCAACAGGTGGTTATGGATTAACCCGATTCTATCATCAATCAATCAATTACGATAAAGGAGCGATTATAGAAGCAGGCATTGTTCTTTTCTAATTCCCTTTCTTCTTCTTCAACGTCAGCACCGGCAGGAAAACAAACACCCCGATTACAGACATTATCAATCCCCCGATAGTACCTGCCGCCAATGGAAACCAGAAACCTTCTTTCTCTGCGCCCACCATGAAAGGGATAAAACCCAGGATAGTGGAAGCCACCGTCAGAAAAATAGGAATCACTTTCGTGTTCCAGGCTTTCACGTAAGCCCGGAGCGGTGAAAGACGCGGGAAACGCTTGCGGATAGAATTATATTCATTCAGGATATAAATACTTGCATTCACAGTAATACCGCAGAGCAGGACAAAAGAAGCAAAACCGCCTTGGTCGAAGTTCAGTTTGAACCAGTAGAATGTAAGGAACACACCGATATAGGATACCGGAATCACAAAGATTATTGCCAACGGCTGTTTCAGAGAATTAAACAGGATACTTGTGATAAAGAAAATGATAGCAATTACTATCAGGAGCAGGCGATACTGCTTGTTGTCCTTTCCTCCCCACGACCAGTTATTATCCTCCGATTGGGCTGTATATCCCATCGGCAGAATCTCGTTAAACTCTTCTAAATCCTTTTCCAACACTTTACTTCCCTGCTCCGAAGAGCCGATATACTCATATTGCAGGCATAGCCGGTACTGCTGGTTCTCCTTCGCCACTTCCTGCGGCATCTGTCCTTTTTCCACCGTTGCCAGTTCCGAAAGCTTATATTCCTTACCACCCGCCTCAAAAGGATAATACTGCATCGCCCACACATCCCTCTCTTCCGACTGCCGCGAAGAAAGTTTTATCTTTTCCGTGCCCTCTTCCGTAACCACCGAACCGATTTCCATATTCCGCCCGTATACCGGACGAATAGCAGAAAACAACCTCCCGGCTCCAATCCCTTCCTCTGCCATCCGTTGTTTATCCAGATTGAAATAGAATTCCATATAATCATCCTTCCACCAGGAGAAATCGGAACCGATGGTCACTTCCCGGATACGGCGGTGGGACAACAGCTTTTCTTTCAACTTTTCTGCCTGTGCATATAATTCATCATAATTGTACCCATACATCTTCACCCGGAAAGAGCCCGCATTCTCACGTACATTATTACTGAATCCCTGATCCTGCAATCCGTATATACTCCAGTCACCACCGCCCAGTTGAAGCGCCTTACCGATCATACTGGCTTTCAATGTATAAGGGAATCCGCTTTTCTGATGTTCCTTCGTGAAATAAATATGAATGGATGCCCTACGGGCACTTTCCACAGACGTCTGGAACTGCCTGATTTCCTTAAACCCGCTCAAATAGGTCTCCATCTTCTTGATGAGTGTGTTCATCTGTTCCAGTGTGCTACCATTCGGCAGATTGGCATTGGCATGGAGCACCACCTCTTCATTGTGGGTAAAGTAACTCCCCTCATATACTTTTTGTACAAACAGCCTTAACGTTCCACCTAACACCTTGTCCACCAACGGTTTTACCTTTTCCTTATAAGTAGAAGTCCCCAACGTCTTATTATATGCTTCCGCCCACCTGCCATCCCCTTTCATCTTTTCCGGCAACAGGAATACCGGCAATCCGAAAGCCAATAATAACAGAATGCAGACAGCCACCCGCCAACGACAGAGAATCCGTATCAGCCACCCGTAGAAACGGCTGAAATAAACCGGAACACGCCGCACTTTCGAACGTATCCGCATAAAGGAACGCACGCTCTCCATCCGCCTTCCCGGCTTTAAGAAAGATGTTTTCTTCCGCCGTTCCAGTCCGATTTTGTCAATCAGGGAAGGGACAAAAAACAGAGCAACCAGCAATGAAACTCCCAGATTAATAATTACCACAGCAGCAAAGTCCTGCAAATTGAGTCGTATCTTCTCATCCAGGAAGAAGATAATGACCAATGCACCTATCGTCGTCAATGTAGCTGCCAACACAGACATGAACGCCTTCCGGTTTCCGCGCCGCAGATAATGGTCGCTCATCACAATGGTATTGTCAATCACAAGATTCAGTGAGACAGTGATACCCGCCAAAGAGTACAACTGCATCTCCAATCCGAACGCATAATAGAAAATAACGGCTATCGCCATATTGACAGACAGGCTGACTACAATCAGAAACAGGTATTTGGGACTGAAAGTAATCAGCAATACAAACAGAAGCAGAATGGCTACCGTCACTCCCGTACGCAGATAAATCTTGCTTAACTCTTCCCGGATAAACTCCGTCGCATCATAACTGGTATGAATTTCATACCCCACCGGAAGAAACGACCGTATACCGTCTATATACTCTTTCACCTTCTTACTCAATGCCAACTGGTTAGCCGTTTCTTCCGCCACGACAGACAAGTAAATCGAGTTCAGTCCGTTAATCCGGTAATAACTCTGCGGCTGCTCTTCCACACGGGCGACCTTCACCAGTTCATCCAAACCGATTATTCTCCCATCCTTCATCTTTACCTGTATCCGCCCCGCATCAAAATCCCGGCTTTCAGATTCAGGAACCAGTGCCAAGCGTATCCACTGCCTGCCCGAAGTCCCCTGCTCCACATCGTATGTACCCATGAATTCTTTCTGATAGTGCAACCGGACCGCCTCACGGATATCATCCGTACTTATCCCAAGCGTACGCAACTGTTCCGAGTCATACTCCAACCGCCACTCCATCGGAGTAGCTCCGCTAAGGTTAATCTTATAAATTCCCGGAAGTTGCGCCAGACGCGTCTTTATATGTTCCTCGACATATTGCTGAATCAACACAGGCGTAGCGGGTGCATTAATCGTAAACGTCATGAAAGGAGACTGGCTACTCTGTCCGGGACTCTGCATCTGAATATACGGATAGCTCACCCCGTCCGGCAGCTCCGGCCACGTTTGGCGGATAATGGTAGAAGCCTCAAAACGGGCGACCGCCACATCCACATGTTTATCCAGCTTCACGCTGACGCTTCCCCATCCATTCCCTGACGTAGAAGAAATTCCCCGAATCCCCTTCACGCGGGCAAGCATCGCCTCCAACTTGCTGGTAGCCGTCATCTCCACCACACGCGCTGAGGTGCCGGGCATGCTGAAACGCACCGTGAAGCCGGGCAACGTCCGTGACGGGTTCAGTTTGACAGGCAATAGCGGAACCAGCGCCAGCCCGACCAACGCCACACAAACAAAAGCCACAATCAGCGTAAAAGCGGAAGCCTTTGAAGACTTTTTTATGTCAGAACCTATACCTTGTACCATCACTTCACCAATTTTCCACCATTGAAATCAAATCTGTCCGAAAGTGGAAGTTTGGCAGCGAAATCAAACAAGGTGAGCCTTCGTATCTTGTAATAATTCAGCCAGTAATTCTGCAGAGCGGAAATATAATTCCGTTGCGCCTGCTGCTGCCTGTTCAATGAAAGAGTCAGGCTGTTAATATCCGCCTTGCCGATAATAAAACGCTGCTTTGTCTCATTATACGCAAGTATGGCCAGGTCCAGTGCCTCCTCCGCACTCACGATCAGCTGCTGCTGGATATTGAAGTCACTCACTGTCATAATCACCTCCTCTTCGATACTTATCTCATTCTGACGTGCCGAAATCTTCACCACATTCAGATTATTCCGTGCCATATTATACTTGCCTTTACGAACCCCCCAGTCCACTATCGGTATAGAGACACTAACCGCCACCAAGTCCTGCTGCATCGGTTTATGATACACACCACCGAAATTATCCGCCACCTGATTAAAGCCGATGCTCGCATTCACACTGGCGTTGAAACGGGACTCTTTCTTCGTCCTGTCCACATTCCGTTCCGCCTCCAATACATTCTGCTTCAGCTCCAGCAGTTGAGGATTGTTGCTTCTTCCCCAACTCAAAGCCTCATCCACCGGAATCTCTATCCTGTCCGGACGGGAAGGAAGTTCCAGCTCGATTTGCGTATTCTTATCCAGATTAAGGAAAGATGCCAAAGAAAACATCGCCCGTTTCAGGTCGCTCGCCTTATTCTGCAATGTATTCTGCGCATTCACACGATCCAGTCTCAATGTCAGCAAGTCAGCCTGTGAAATGGCAGCTATCCGGTGACGTTGCTGCCCGATGCGATAAAGCGTGTCCGTGGAAGCCAGGTTATCTTTTGCCAGTTTATATTCCGCCTGTGCCATAGCCAAAGAGAAGAAATAATTGGTGGCCGTTTCCGATACTTTCTCCACATTATAGAGGAACTCCTTTTTCACACGTTCGTATTTCAATGGTTCTATCTTCCTTTCCCACCTAAAAGGATTGTATCCTACCAAGCTCTGCGAATATCCGATCCGCACAGGAACACTGGTGAATTGTGTCGCGCTGTTATCCCCGAAGTTACGCATATAGGCAAGACTCGACTCCAAGTAGAACGTACCGCCGGTCAGGTCAAGATTCTGTCTCACGCTCAATCCGCCATAGGCATAATAAGACTGTTGCGTACGATATACATCCAGATTGGCCCCCGAATCATAACGTTTCGTAATATCCCGGTTATATTGAGCCGGAGTAAGATCCACTGTCAGACTGGGCAAACGGTTGGCACGGTACGTCCGGTATTCCCAGTAACCGGACAGATACATATTCTGCGTACGGAATGACTCCAGCGAACTGTCATTAGCTAAAGCAATCGTCCGATTCAAGTCCAGTACCAAACGCTTCTGGGCATTTGCGGAAAAACAGATCCCGCAGGTCATCGCCAGAACGAAACAATATCTAACAGATAACTGATAATTCATAACTGATATTTTTTTATTTTGAAAATAATTTGCGTCAATCCGCGTTAATCTGCGTTTGAACCTTCTTATTCCTGTAAATAAACCAATAAAGCAACGGTATGATAAACAGACTCACTGCCGTACCAACCAACATCGTCCCTATCATGGCAATGGACAACGGCTTTTGCAGTTCCGACCCCATATCCGAGGAAAACAACAAAGGCACCATCGCAAAGATGGTAGTCAGCGAAGTCATGATAATGGGACGCAGACGTCTGCGTCCGGCTTCATGGATGGCTTCCAACAAGGAAACACCCGCCTTACGCAGTTCATTGATGGCATCCAGCTTCAGAATAGAGTCATTGATTACAATACCACAGGTGACGATCATTCCGATAGCAGACATCAGATTCAGTGTATGCCCGCAAAGCCAAAGCAGCAACAACGCGAATGCCACATCTATCGGAATCTCCGCCAGAACAAGCAAAGGCTGTAGAAAGCTCTCGAACTGTGCCGCAAGAATAAAATACATCAGCAACAGTGAAATCATAAGTATCACTACCAGTTCATCCAGCATTTCCCGATTTGAGAAGAAGCTGCCGGAAAAGCCCGTGTCCCACTCTCCCGTTTCCTCCGCTACCCGCTTCACATCCTTTATCAGCCTGCCCGCATCCCGCACCCCGTAAAAGTCGAAAGGTACAAACTCCCCGTTACGCCCGGAAGTGATACTTTTCAAGTCCTCGGCAGGAGTCACCCTCACCAGCTCCCAAAGAGGAATATATTCCACATTCCCTTTGCCATCCGGCTGTGTCTGTATTAGTGTCTCCTGCAATACCCTGTTCACCGTCTTCTCATTCCCCGAAATATTAATCGGAAGATACTGCTGGTAGGAGTGCAGCATGGTCACGCTGTTTTCACGGAAAGCGGTTTTCAGTATACGGTACAGTTCGTTATAAGAAACACGGTAGAGCAGCAGTTTTTCCTTGCTGATGCTCAGGTTCAACTGGTTCTCAAAGGCGATGCCAGTAGGGTTGATTCCGGTTTCTTCCGCCAGTTCCCGTTCCACTTTGCGAACCATTTCCGCATCCGGTGCCTGTGCCCTGTTGCGGGCATAAAATTCGGCTACGATATCCGGATCGCCCGTTACAAAAAGCTTCTCAAACACCGTTTCAGGAGGAGAGAAAGAAATGACGGAAAGCGGATAGCGTTCTTTCAGCCTCCGGTATATCTCCTGTTCCAAAGAGGCAATTCCTGTGGAAGCCTCCGTCCGGAAATAAAGTTCCGCTTCGGAAGATGAAAGTTCCCTCTCCCGATTCAGGATAAAGTCCTGCCTGCCGACAGAAGCCGTCTGTTCCAAAGACTGACCGTCCAGTTCCTTAAAAAGTTCATTCACACGCCTCCTATTTTCATCCACGTGAATATTCTCATTCCAATCGATGCGGACAATCAATTCATTCTCTTCTATGTCAGGCATCCGTTGCTTATCTATAAAGAAAAAGAGAAATACACAGAGCGGAATGGAAACGATACAGAATAGTATGCTGAACGTTTTATGGGAGAATACCCAGTCGACTCCGGCATCATAGAAACGGTCCAGCGTATGGTCTTTTATCAGATTGTTGAATTTAAAGGAAAGCCATTTCCTTTTCCGGGTATGAATACCTGCCCGATAAACCAGCAAATAAAGCACCGGAAGAAGCATGATTCCCGTAAAATAAGAGACCATCAACCCTACCGTGACAGAGAAAGCCTGATCATAAAAGATAGCTCCTGCAATGCCGCTCATAAAAATCAACGGAGCGAATACGGCAATAGTAGTCAAGGAGGAACTCAACATGGGAGTCACCACCTCACTCGTTCCCGTGATACAGGCACGACGCAAAGAATATCCCCGTTCCCGGTATTGCGAGATGTTTTCAGTCACGATAATCGAACTGTCAATCATCATTCCCAAAGCCAGAATCAACCCTGCAAGGGAGATGATGTTCAGTGATATATGGCAAAGGTAGAAGAATACGAAACTGATGACGATGGAGACCACCATGCTGAGCCCGATGACCAGCGGGGATTTCACATCACCCAGAAACAGGACTGCTACCAGACAGATAAACAGAAAGCCTAAAGAAAGATTCTGCTGCAGATTGGAAATCGTGTAGTCGAGCAGTTCCGTCTGGTTACGGCTGATACTGAAATCAATGTCCGGATATACCCGCTGGAAGTAATTCATAGTATTTACCAGAGACTGCTTCATCTTGTCCATATTCTCGTCCGCCTGCTTGATGACTGCCAGCGTCACCGCACGCTTGCCGTTCGATAAGGACACGCCCTTTTCCTTCACAGGTACGATATTGACCTGACAGAAATCCTTTAACTGTACGATACGGTCCCCCTTACGCAGATAGATATTCTCCACATCCTCCGCCGTGCGCAGCAATGTCGAGAATTTGATATTATATTCATAGTATCCGTCACGTACCGTCATGCTGCCCGGTTCCACGTTATTGGCAGCCAAAGCCGATTCAATATCCTCGATGGAAAGTCCCATCATAGCCAGCCTGTCCTCATCGGGCACAATCTGCACCTGACGTTCCACCAGCCCGGTCACATCCACCATAGCCACTTCCTCGAGCTGCTCTATCCTGCGCTTGATAACCGATTCGGCAAACTCGCACAAGTCAAGGAAAGACTGTTGTCCCGTGGTACTGTATGTACTGTCATTCTTCAAAGTCAGGTTCAGGTAAAACACGGGAATATCCGTTGCGCTCGCCTTGACGACTTTCGGACGTTCCGTCTCTTTGGGAAGATAGTTCATCGCGGCGTCTATTTTCTCATTGACCTCGATAAAGGCGAGATCCGTATTGGTGCCGAACTCAAAAGACAGACGGATGATACCTGCCCCGTCCCTCGATTCACTATGAATGTCCTTCAATGTCGAAACCTGAATCAGTTGGCTGCGCAAAGGTTTCACAATCGTATTTTCCAGTTCACGGGCGGATGTATTGGCTGCAGAAACCTGTACGGTGATTTCCGGAATGGCGATATCCGGAAGCAGCGATATGGGCAGGGTAGAATAGGTCACCAGCCCGATAATGAAACAAGCGATGAACGCCATCAACACGGCGATAGGACGCTGGATTAAAAATTTTATCATGCTTTTCTATCTATCAATTAACTCCACTAATCACTCATCACTGACCAGTTAATCACTAACCGTTACTTCCGCTTCATGCGCCAGATTCAGATTTCCGGTCACAATGACCGTATCTCCTTCCAGCAGGCCATTTTCAATGCCTTTCTGAGATTTATCAGAAACGATATATTCCGTAGCATTCTCCAGTCCCGTATGCACATAGTTCCACATGGCCTTGCCCTCTTTCAATGTAAAAACCACCTGCTTGCCGGAGCGTAACACCACAGCCGTCTTGGGAATCACCAACTGTTCACTCAGGCTTCTTCTGACACTAACCCTTACGTTCATACCACTGAACAGCCTGCCTTCACCGTTCACGTCAGCTTTCACCTTTACCATCCCGTTCGTATCCACCAACGGATTGATTTCAGATACGCTGCCTTCAAACGAATCCCCTCCGGCATAGGGAAGCACCATTACCTTATCACCTTTCTTTATAAAAGCAAGCTCATTCTCCAATACGGTAAATTCGGCCTCCATACCTCTGGTATCAAGAATAGTACAGAACACTTCCGAGGTATTGGCCGGGTTATAAGGCTTTGAAAAAAGATTGGCCACCACCCCGTCAAAAGGAGCGACCAGCGTAGCATGCTCCGTCTCCCTTTTTGCCAGTTCGTACTGGGATTTCGACTGGTCATACCCGCTTTTCACTTTGGCAATCTTCATTATATCCGCCGGAACGTTACTGAAATCATCAACAGAATATCCCTGCCCTATCAGTACGTCTTTCATCTCCAGTTCGGCTCTCAACAAAGCATCCTCCGACTGGGACAGCTTCTGCTCCAAACGGAATCTGTCCAACTCCGCCAGTTTCTGCCCTTTATGTACTCGGTCGCCATTCTTCACATAGATATGAGCGATGACTTCACTGGTTTCAAAACGCAAATCGGCTTTATTGCGAGCATTCACCTTACCGTTGCTTACCAACTCATGATTAAAACTCTGCCGTTTCATGACTTGGACGGTTACCTCATTTTTTGCATCAGGAAGAACGGTGGAAACTCCTTGCTCTTCCTTTTCCGTATTGCTTTTCTTGTTAAAGCAGGAGGTTGTTCCTCCGCAGGCCAAACAACATAACAGTAACCATATACAATTGTATTCTTTCATAATAATATCTATATTGCTATCAATTACACATCTATTTAGGATTAACAAAGTCTATAATCAAATCATCCGTATCATGCTCAATATCCAGCACATCATCTACAAAAAGGACAATGCCGCCATAAGAGCCCCCCAACCCATGAAATACTTAGCTACAAAAGTAACATAAAACACCACTCCTATTCTCTTTTTCAGTAATAATTTATCATTAAAACAAGATATTAACATTATTGAAGTTAAATATAATGAAAGCCAAAATAAAAGGACAAGAAGAAACTTTTTTTATTTATATTCATAATATAATATTACAGGATTTGATTCTTCGTTTATTTCTTTCAATACTTTTCGATTTTTCACTTTTTGAGATATTGTATTATTCTCTGAAGCAAAATATTTCAATTCCGGTAAAAAATCAGTTGCTACCATATAATATACTCCATTTTCTCCTGATGATAAAAAAGATGGTAACGTATGGTTCTTCGGACAAATAGAATACAGAATATCATCCACAGTGTTAGTAAACAAATAAGCCTCATGAGTTTTTAAATTACACTGCAACTTTTTCTTCTGCCACGAATAGCAGTCCAAGTACAAAATATCATCTTTTTCAAATATATCTGCAATAGCAATTATTTTATTTTGTTTTCCTAGTCTCATATGTATATCAATCTTCATATCAGCCCTCATTTGAGGATTTACATAGGCATCCTTTTCCTGTTCTTTAATATCTGCATTCTTCACTGTGTTCTTGCCATAAAAACCAAGAAAAGGATATAGTTTCCCTTGAGAAAGGCACATTACAGAATCTGAAAGTCCGAAAGAAAACAAAACTCTATCCCCTGATATAGGATAAAACAAATTAGTATGTAAGAATTCATCTTTCCAACCTTTATTATACTCTTCCGCATCCATCCATTGAGCCATTACCGCACCGTTATCAATATTAAGCTGCTTCAATATATGATACTTGTCTTTATCATGCAATGGATAAAAATAGGTATTTACTGCATATAATCGATTATTTACACAATAAATTCTTTGTATCTGATTGCCTTCCTTTATTTTAATGCATCTTTTATATATACCGCTTTTTACTGAATATACATAAATACTTTTCTTATGACTATCATATATATATGCTTCTTCAGAATGCTCGTTTATCGTAAAGTCACTACAGTCTCTATATTCTCCAGGAGCATCCCCAATATTACCAATTCTTCTTATAAAGCGTCCATCCTTGCCAAAGACAAAAAGCCCTTTAGCTTTCTGTGAGTCTAAAACAAACATCTCATCTTCATAAGATTGCATTCTATCAATACCTCCAAGTAACACACTATCATTATTCAACATAATTACTTGAACTGAATCAAATACAGTCGAATATAGAAAAGAATCTTTAATATTGACAGCATCCCAATCAATAACTAATGATTTTGCATGATGGGTCAATCGTGTTTTTCCTGAACATGAAAAGATAAAGCCCAATAAAATACCGATTATCCAATAATAGGGCTTAATTCTTAAAACAAACATAGTACTTCCTTTCTTTTAATTAAAGTTTATATCAATAGGAGCCATAGAAAATATAATGTAGCATACCCCTATTAAACAAAATTTGAAAACAAGAATATGCTACGTTATATCACCCAAGCTAATTGCTAAAACATTCTACAACCTTATTATCGGGCTTCCCCCTTTATTTTCAATTTAAATGGAGATCCTTCGGCGTTGCAATATATTGTTATTGTTTTTTCAAAGTATCCAGGATGTTCGGCATTATATATTACTGTCAAAGTATCACTTTCGTTACTAAAAATAGGCGAATGTGAATAGTCCACTTTCGTACAATTGCAAGAAGTCACAACATTACTTATTACCAACGGATTATTACCCACATTTGTTAATACAAAATTTCCCTGTTGACTTTCTTTCCAAGCAAAACTCCCAATATTCATTAGAGTCTGTTTCCAATCAATTTCTGTTTGAAGTTGTTCTTTCACTGTATTCAAACTTGTCCCCATAATCAGTTGCTGATATAATTCTCTTACTTGACTATTATGAACAGGATTGCCTATTGCTAATACTTTATTATTTTCGTCTAACAGAAATGTATGGAAGCGATTATCTTTCGGAAACTTGTTCACTGCGTCAAACATGTTCAGTGAATCTACTATAATAGGAAAAAACAACGCACTCCTCTTTACTAATGGAATGATTTCTTTCATTCTATCTACATTTTGAGGACTAAAAACAAATAGGGGGACAATATCCACTTTTGGGTTTATCATCTCTTTTATAAAAATGTTCCATTCTTTCAATCGTAAATCACAACTTGCACATCCCAAGGAATCCACAAAATTCAGAATTTTATATTCAGCCTTTTGATAATCGTAATTGAAATCAACATCTGTTTTATACTGATAAAAATAAATAGAATCCGGAATGATAATAGTCTTATCTGTCCACTCCTCCAACAATGCTATAGTATCCTTATCATATTTTTTCCTATCACAAGCTCCCAGAAATAAGAACAAGAGAAATACCATCAATAACAGATATCTATTTTTCATCTATTCTAAACTTTACAAACAACGGATTACTGTCTTTATGCAGATATTTCTCGACTAAAGGATAAAAGACTGATTGCTCTGAAACATAGTCAGGATACAGCAAACCATAAAAATGACTTCCATCACCTTGTATCAGTACCAGCCCCATACCCATATCAGCCCAACCTGCAAAAATTTTATTTTTAAGTTTGTCCCAATAAATATCATAATATTTTCGTGAAGGACCAACAGCTCTGATATATAAAACATCCTCACTTTCCACTACCTCAGTTATTGATTTGAAATATTCGTTCATATTATCTATCTTGTTAAATTCATCAAATGTTTGAGGTAACATATCTTCCGGCAATGAAAAATCTTTTCCAAAATCTATATAATATTTAGGAATCAACTTACCATCATTATATTCATCCAGCACAAAATGACCATAATCTGGAAATATTAAATTATTGTCTCCATACACATAAAAATGATTGCAAACTAATTGTTCATTCTTACGTTTTCTCAATCCTCTCAATTGTCCAGCATTCCACTCATAAATAGAATACTCATCCTTGCTCTTGAAAAAAAGATAAACGCTATCTTTTATGGAAGTAAAGCGAAAACAATCGTTCAAATTAAAATTTGGAACTTTCTTTTTCTCTAGAAAATGTCCGTCCAAAGCACTATAAATTAAAATTCCTGTAGGATCCAATATTTCTATCTGAGATTCATCTTTGGAAAAAATAACATCACGCAATTCCACATATTCATTAGCCGCTCCCCCTTTATTTCCAACGGAAAACAAGAAACGCCCTTGACGATTAAATGCCAGTACCTGTTTTAGCTTACTGTCGCAAAATAATATACGTTCTTTACTTACTAAACATTTCTGAGCAATAGAAAGCAAAGAGGATTCGGTCATTTCCAAAGGTATCATGCTATCAATATGCGTCATTTTGCTCCAATCCGCCTCATGCGCCTGTACTGTTTTTATTACTTTTATATTTTTCTCGGTTTTAACACGATGTCCACAAGAGAGTAAGCTTATACCAATAAAGGCTATCAATACATATTTTTTCATCTTTTCATACTTTAAAAAGGAGCCAAGTTGACCAATATAATTTATAATGGACAACTTGGTCCCCATCAAATAATTAACATTTTTCAACAATCGCTAGGATAGCATTCTTCCCTGCCACCACTCATACAAGACACTGCGGTCTTATATTGAATTGGAGGAGGACATTGGAATGTATATCGAGTATAATTTCCCGTTCCAGATTCTCCACCAGCTATTGCTTCATAATTAGCCAATATAAGTTCCGCAACAGAAACCCCTTGGGATTTATACACATTATATCCAGCCACTACCATGACAATGGTGATTACCAACATAAATCGAATCTTATTTTTCATTGTATAATTTTTATATTTGTTTTTCAATATAATACATTCTCTGTATTTATCATTTCAACAGATAGCAAAACAAATTTGCACTAATCTCTTATTAACTATTTTGCCTCAACCTCCTTTTTCAAATTAGAATTCAGTTTATTATAGTCGACTATTAATTTTTCCATTTCCTTTCTCATTTCCTTTATCGCTGTCGATTGAACTTTCGGTTCTTTTGTCAACACAATCTCTGCCGCACGCTTCAACTTCTCCAGTTGCCGACACTCTGGTTCGGCATAAAGTTTCGCCAACAAATAATACGGATAGATACGCCCCGGAAGCCGGTGCGTAGATCGAATCAGGTATTCTTCCGCTTTCTCATACGCTCCCGATGCTTGATAATTCTTGCCAATGATATTCAGAATCATAGGATCACTACTATGTGCCATTGCTTCCTCCAATATCCTTGTCGAGTTGTCATACTCTTTTAATTTATGAAGAGAATATCCGTATTCAAACATAAATGCTCCACGATTCGCTAATTGGGGATGTAATCTCTCGTAATCTTTTTTAGCAGATCGGTAATCCCCTATATTATAAAGCATCTTGCCACGATACCACTCCTTACACGCATCATATTGGTTGTTTTTCCAATAATATGTTCCCAATAACACCATCATTGAAATAAAAAGTAATAATATAATCTTTGAACGCCCAATAATACAAGCTGCCAACAAAAAATAGAATGTCACGGCAAAGCCGGGAATCTGCATCGGATAAGAAGAAAAGGCAAATACCAAAACTGAAATTACACTCCCACAAAGGCCTATCCTTCCTTCACCACTCCCCTTCCAAATACAAAATCCAATAACCAAAGAGACAACTAATAAAAAAGGAATCCCGTATTCTACTGCCACTTGCAGGTATTCATTAAAAGCATATTCCGGACTTCCTGCCACCAACTCTTCCGTCTCCGAATATTCTCCATTGGCGAAATAATCTTCCTGAGTCCTGCCATAGGCCGAAACAAAACTCCCTGTTCCATGTCCTATAACCGGACTTTCGGCAATAACCATACTACTGATTTTCCACATGAACAAACGCCCATTAGCGGAAGTTGCTTTCAGTTGGAAAAGGGCGTAACCAATCACAACGGTTGTAACACAGCCTGCAATACAAGCCAGTATCACCTTTCTCCTATATCTCTTTCCAATCTCCTTTAATCTACTTCCCCATGAAGCGTGCATCCCATATACCCATGTACCTGATATTGTGGCAGCAATCCAAGCCGAACGACTCATACCCGCAGGCAACACACAAAGAATCAACAACATCACTCCCAATGACATGTAATACTTTCCCTGTTCTACCCATGTACGTTCCGTTTTTTCTTTCAAGTTTAGCCATTCATACATGCAAAGCGGGAATATCGTCGCCAAATATCCCGAATAAGGTCCCGGATTATAGAAGGACCCCGTGAGCGCATATAAGGAGTGATTCGAAACAGCCAGACCGTATATCTGTCTCAATCCCCAAATGGCTTCAATACCTCCCAATACAATCAAAATCCATGTCACGATGGGTGGAAAAGAGAGACATTGTTTTCTATTCAGACAAAAAGCACACACACAGCAAACGACAAAAACAAAGGTCATACGTCCCAACCATAGTTTTTGATAGGCTATTTCGCCGACAGGAATATCATTCGGAGTGGCAAAGGCCACTACGCTCAGAACGGCAGTAACTCCTGTCAGAGTGAGCACATCTGCCATATCCTTTTTTGTCATTCGTATCAATTCCAACCTTAGCTTCATTCTTTATTTAATTTTCTTCATCATCCTGTTCCAACGAGGCTTCTCCGTAAATTTATCTTCCGAATACCAAATACGGGTAGCCTTACCTACAATGTATTCTTCGGGTAGCATCCCCCAGTATCTTGAATCCTGTGAATTTGCCATATTATCACCGGACACAAAATAATAGTTCTTTTTAAAGCGATATTGGGTAATCACGCTGTCTCCCAATACTATTTGCCCGTCTTTTATACGTAGTTTCTTCTTTTGTTCCCAACCGATCAACTGCTTGTACAAAAGACAATTCGTACGATTCATCTTTACTGTCTGCCCTTTCTTAGGAATCGTCAAAGGTCCGAACTCACGGATGGTCCATCCCATTTGTTTGTCATACGGAAATGTACCTACTACAACACCATACTGTTCCGGATGTTCCAAGTTCGCCAGATATTGCTGGGCATTGTAGTTCCCCAACCGTTCATCACAACCGCGTACTTTATAAAATCCTTTCCGAATCTCCAATGTATCTCCCGGCAATGCAATACAACGCTTTACATAATACTGCATCACATCCATCCGAATACTATCCCAACGGTTCATCTGATAAGGAAAATTGAAAACCAGTATATCGTTTCTCTTGAAACTTCCCCATCCGGGCATCCTATGGATAGTGATGTCCTTATTATCCAAAGCTGCAAACACATCGAACAAACGAGCCCCTTTTATCATTTTATTGACCAATATCCGGTCGCCATCCTTTAATGCCGGTTCCATAGAGTCCGAAGGTATCCTGAACGAAGTAAAACAGAACAGTTGAATCAAGAACAAAATGACTACCATGCAGAAGATGAAGAACGCCAAATTCTCCAATATTGTCCAAATTCTCTTCACTTTGCTCATAAGCTTCCCTTTAATTGAATCAATTTACGATAAGCCATTAACCCTAACACACATTTCACACGTTCGTCATCATGCTCCAATAATCCTACAGATGGAAAAATCATATTCTTCATTCTTTCCTCCAAATAACTCGCCCACAAGCATAACTGCCCCCAATGTATATCAGCGTAACTGAAATCCTGTTCCGCCTCTACAACAGCAGTTGTCATCATCAGCATATTGGCAGCCGCTTCTACGGCACAGTCTTCCAATTTCACCTGTTTACTGGCAACAGGATACAAACCTATATCATATGGCGGGTATTTTTTGCTCCAATGAATATCTTCACAGTACTCGAATATGGGATCCAACAAACCTCTCATCCAGTCGGTACGATGAAAGGATAACAATACCGGAAAACTCTTATAAGCTTCCCTAACATTACCCAAAGTATCGCCCAAACAAAAAAGCTTATTACCAGAAAATGACATAAATCGATGAGAGGATACAAAATTACGGTAAGCAGGAAGCATTCGTTCGGCAAAGGCTTTATTCCCTGCTTGAAATGCTTTGGAGTTCCATCGGCTATCTAAAAGAGCACATTCCGCTTTAAGTTCCTTATATCTATTTCCTACGGATTTCATTAATTCTTTTACCTCCCTTGTCCCACCACTATTCCAAAGAGGAGACAGAACCTCGCCATCATATTGCAGCACCTGTCCTTCTTCATATCCGACAAGTAATACCCCACTATTCCTATCCTCTCCATTTCCCACGTACAGCTTTTGAGACAAAACGGCATGACCATCCATACATGAAAAGGTTGTTTCATCTGCTGTCATAGCCAAATACAAACTGTCTGACTTCACAAAACGCCAATCCTGTTCAGCCCAACTATCAATCTTCCTCTTGCCAAACATCCATTCCGTATCCACATCGAACAAAATTTCCACCGTATGTTTTCCACTTTCCGTACAGACCTGATAGGAAATAAAACCGACAGGCCATCCTGTCATATCCCATTTTTCCGACAAGGAAGGTGAGACAAAGTCTATCTGAAGCTCCACCTCTCCACATTGGAAAATAAATTGAGTCTGCGTAGCTTGTACATTCATCTTTTTCAGAGTTGCCGGTTCTGCATCAGCATAAGTTTTATTTTCTATATACAAGCCGAAATCCAACAAAGCAGGACCTCCCGTATTCCGACAATATGCAGCCAGGACATTATCTCCATTGACAATTTGAGCTACTGTTCCATCCGTTAAACGATAGCATCCCGTTCGAGAAAGAACTGTTTCTTCCCCTAACAAATATTCTCCATTACAGAAAAGCTTTATCCGGTCGTCACATACATAGCGGACATACACTTTATGATCCTTCAAAACATCTTTATTATCTACATTAACATGCCTGCGGACATAAATATTTTCCACTCCCCACAGGGTATGAACCGGATAATAATATCCCTTTGCCGAACCAAAAGCACCGTTACCTCCACTCCACAAAGAATCATTATATTTCCCCTGTTCCCATCCTTTTCCCGGATATAAAAACGAATATTTCCCCGTCCATCCGATAGTATCCTCCGAAAGAGGAGCTAAAGGAGAGATACGCAAAGAATCGCCTCCCATAAAACGATAAGCTTTGCTGTCTACACACAAAATACCTGTGATCGGAAATGCTTTTCCGGTTCTCAACTGCGGATAACTTTTATTCAACGAATCACCTATAACTTTGATACTAACATCAGGAGTAATCGCCAATAACGTATGTTCAGAAGGAACAACACCGGAAAGATGCGAAATCTTCTTCTCCGAATAAGAACAAGCATATACCAGAGAAATAATCCCCGAGATTATAATTATTCTCCATGCCATGATAAGCCCGATATGAGTTTTTATTTCCATAATTGAGTTCCGTTTTCATAAATAAAGATTCTCTCTTCCTGTCCACGCGTATGATTTTTCAGAAGCAACAGCGTATTTACGGGAATATCCCGAAATACCAGTGAATCGGCTGCCGCTTTTATTTTTCCGGCAGACTTCCAATCCCTGTCACAATAGAATAACTCATACACATCATCAGGGCGAACATAATTATCCATATTGCGCGGAGTATAAACAATGCGGTCTACACGGGCTTTTCTACCTAAGTCAAGCCCCGCCCACCCACCGGTAGGCTTAAAATAATCGAAGGAAGTCCATGCTTTCCCGTCAAATACATTAGTATATTCATGTGTTCCGTCATGTTGATAGCATCCGGGAGTCCCTATCATTTTCCCTGATAAAGCTATGGTATCACTCGTCTCATAAAAAGCAACTTCCGCAATATTACAGAAGCTCTTAGCCGGCCCCCAATATCTAAGATAACGATACTCTTTATCAGACCAACTCTTTACAGTCGTATTCAAACGATCAGGCTTACTTTGAATAATAAATAACGTATCTTCATCCGAGAAATCCGGACTATTGCTCCCGGTAAAAACCCCTCCTATCATCCGGTCTCTGTACCTATTTTCTCTTTCGATATTATATTTTGCATATAATACCACATCCTGCTTCTCTTTCCCGGCAGGATAATAATGAAGTTCGTTAGTTTCTCTATCCATATAAAAAGGATCAGTCAAAAAAAACAATGTTCCATTCTCATAAGTAGCTACTCTCAAAACTGTCCCTTTACGAACATATCGAAAAGACAAATGACCGGCATCATATACTGTCCAATCAATTGGAATCCAACGATCTCCATTAGTGGCACATAAATAAGCAATCTTACCACTCCTTTTCTCCTTATACTGTTTTTCCAAAGGAATATTCAGATTCTTTCGATACAAATATGCATAATCAAAAGTTACATCCTTAAACTTAGGAATATGCCAAAATGGACACACTTCTTCTCCATATTGTGCCATCTGCTTGTGTAACTCCCTATTCACACTAAAAGTGTTTCTGTATATCTTGGCAGCTCCCTCACGTTGATACAAGGAACATTTACGAACACGTATTAAATTCCTCATAAAGTCAGATATATATCCTTCCCCATTTTTATCCCAAACTATTACCCAAAAGTGAGCAGCATTAGCATTACCACGTGCAGGCAGGTAATCTATTGCACAAGGAATGCCTAGAGCACGGAATAAGTAGATTGCAAAATCCGTTAATTCCCTGCAACTGCCAGTCTGATATTGCACAAATTCCGGTCCTATATGCCCGAAGGAGAAAGGAACGATAGAAGTATAATAAGTATTTTTATCCGGTAATTTTTTCATCAGGTATCTGGCTGCCACTAATGGATCTTCTTTATCTAAGGTGGTAGACAATCGTAATGAATCCAATAACGAATTATATTTTTCATAATACATTTCCCGCCAATAAGTCAATGGTTCATCACCTATCCGGTAAGGCAATAAGTATTCACAAAATGTTTCAAATGAAATATTCTTTCCCCAAGGTTGTTCCTGCCAAACTTTAAATGCCCAGTCGATGTTATGGCATAGGTAGGCAGAATCTATTTCCAGAATATCCCGTTTCTTACTGATCTCTTTCATAGGACCATATATTTTCTTAATCGAATCAGCTACTTGTTGCGCCGTTTTACGTTTACGAACTTTTAGCCAAACATAATAAGACTTATAATTCTCCAACTGTTCACCATAAGCATAGGTATAAAAAGGCATATTTTCTATCAGAAAACAGGCAGCCTTATATTTTAAACTATCGGCAGGATTCTTTTGATAATGACGAAGTACCTTTTGTAACTCTTTCCTATTGTTTTTAGCAAATTGCAATGCAGCTTCAAGAGGAGTTATCATTTCTTCTCTGAATGTTATCCTATCCACTATTCGCCATCCCAGCCAGATAAGTAGCACCCAAACTATAAGTTGGATATATCCTAAATGCCTCATCAAATCTTTTCTTAATTATTCATTTTGCATTTCCACTAATTTTCAAATGGAACGGAGAGCCTTCTGCATTACAATACACACTAATCGTTTTACTGAAATGTTCAGGATGCTCTGCATGATATCTTATTTTTAAATTTAAGTTCATGTCTGGTTGAACAGGCTCTTTGGAATATTCAACTGTAGTACAACCACAAGAAGTAATCACATCATTTATTACTAATGGAGTTTTTCCGGTATTGCAGATTTCGAATTCGACCTCTTGCTCTTTCTCCCAAGAAAAACTCCCCATTTCGATTTGAGACGAAGAGAGCGAAACAGTAGTCAATGGTTGATTATCCAAGAAAGATGAATATTGTTTGCCTGAGATAATAGTCCGATAAAGTTCTTTGATACGCGGATTCTGCACTGGATTACCAATAGCAACAACTTTATTATTTTTATCTAATAAAAAAGTCTGATATTGCATATCAGAAGGAAAATGATTTATTCTATTTAAAACATCCAATGTATCAATACAAATTGGATACATGAATCTTTCCATCCTTAAAGTAAAGTATATATCACGTCCATTTTTTGGAAAAAAGAAAAATAAGAACTGAACTTTATTAGGATAAATAGAATCAATATTAGTAATATAATTGTTCCATTCAGATAAATGCAACTTACAACTAGTACATCCCATAGAGTCTACATATGCTACTATCTTATATTCACTGTCATGTATAGCGAAATTCGGTACTCTTTCACTTCCTTGAATACTAAATTTTAAACTTTCAGGAAAAAGAATCTCTTTATCTATCCATTCCTTTAATATTTTCTCTGCTTGTATACTCTTTTCGTTTTGACAAGAGAAAATGCAAATAAAAAGAAAAACTATATATGTAAAATATTTCATAGTCAATCATTACTTAATTTAAACTTATAAAAATGATAGGGATCATTAGAGTTTATACCATAAAAGCAGTTCAATAGTTCGTCAATAAAAAAATAAGATATAGTTTGTCCTAGATGATATATAGCTTTAAATTCTCCATTCCAATTTGCAACAAGTAAACTGGAAAGTGAGTTTACTTCTTTTGCATCTGGACACAACAAATAAATCGCATTATTAGTAACACATGCATCTTTTATATGTAAAAATCTCTTCTTTATGTCAGTATCTATAATAGTCTGACAAGGTTCATAATTCAACAAAATATCACGAAATAATACACCATCTTGATTATAAATACGACAACGTCGTGTCCTATAATAAAACACTAATAGACGACTCCCGTCAGGCTTTGCTAGAATTTCATGAGCATAAGCTGATTTAAAATCACTAATAGAACTAAAGTTTACATAAGTATCAGGATACATGCCTTTAGGTTTTTTTTGTTTTTGAGACAAATTTATCAAAAAGAATTCATTCATTCCTTTATTAAAACAATTGTTAGAATAAGCATACCAATTATCATTTAGCTTAGTAACCCCTAACATTTGTTGTCCCATTATATTACAAAAGAAAGAAGTTGAAGATAACTCCAATGAATCCCCCTCAATCCATTTATAAAAATATAATGAATCATTATGAACCAAATAAAGTTCATCATTAAATTGTTCTAAAGGCACAATAAACTCAGATTGTTTACCAAAATATGATAAATGTTTCATTTCTGGATAAGAGAATACAGAATAGACAGCATTATCTAAAGTTGAAGTACGGACTAAAATTCTCTCATTGCTCAACAAGATACACCGAGGATTTAATTGAGCAGGATACATTATCACTTTTTCTAAAGTCACAGTAGTATCTTTAGGAAAGCTGCTGCTGTATGTAAGCGACACTGTAGATGAAGAGGGAACACAAGTCACCATACAAATTCCTCCCCAAATCACTATGACCAACAATCTAATTCTCATAATTCACATTTAGCTAATACATAATCAGGATTACCACCTATCATATATAATACATTACTATTTCTATTGGCTGCTATTCGCATAATAGGCATTCCGACATCTACAATTCTTAATAAATGTCCTGCATAATCATACAAAAACACTGTATGAGGACATTTACTTATATCTCGACGAACTGTAGTTTCATCCATAGGATCTTTTTCACGATCACGCTCCAAAGTTATAATATAGTCTTTACTCATGCATACATCACGTACTCCCTTTATTTTTCTATCAAAGACGATTTTCTCATTCGTTATAATATAATTTTCTTCATCTGATTTATGTTCCCATTGTAAGGTAAATGTTGTTTTTTCTCTCTTATATAAAGCTAAATACGGAAAATTAAAAGAAGAAAAAACAAATAATCCTTCCACCGGATCATAAGATTTATAACTGCCAATATGTTCTTTCATTTCAGGTATTGGATAAACTCCCCAAAACGACTCTTTCCCATCTATTATTGTTCGAAAATATGCATCTGAACCATTATCGGTAGATTTAATATACAAATCATGATCCATTTTCTCCATCTTCATCTCATTTTCTTTATCTGTTACCTCACAAAATGGATCTTTACCACTTATCAAACTATCAATAGATAAGTAACCTATTGTCTTTCCATTAGCATCTACTGCAAAAATTTGATGATTTACACAATATCTATTAATTACAGGTGTCACAAATTCTTTAGGCCCTTCTCCTATCTTTCCCATTACACCTAATTCTTCACCAGTTAATGAATTATGTACATGCAAAAAATAATCTCGAGCAAATGGATCAGACCAAACCAAATAATTGTCAACCAAGAGTAAATCTCCAGGCATCATAGTGAATATCTCATCATTCAGCACTTGTGACTGCAAGTTAATTCTTTGAATATCTGTTCTTTTTAAAGTGCAAGAACTGATTAAAAAGAATACAGTAACTATAATTATATTTTTATACATAGTAATCTTTATTTAAAGCTACCTTAGTAGATAAATTCAAACGATTCTCTTTTAAGGTAGCTTAAATTCAACTCAATTATCACCAATGATAGCAATCACTTTTTGTTTCACAGCTTCCATTAACAGAAGCCTGATAAGTATAATGAATACCATTACACACACAACATTCTTGACTATCTGATGGCTCACAATTTCCTCCAGAAGATTCACCTTGAGCTAATGCTTCCATATTCACTATAACTAAATTAGATAGTTTCACATCATTCGGCGAAATAAAGATATTGTATCCCGCAACAACAGCAATTGCAACACCGGCAATAATGCCCATTACTTTCTTCTTCATTATTCAATGATTTTTAGGTTATACTTCATTTTCTCTTCTGTATCTATCATTTCAACAGAATAGCAATCTCTTGCTACATTAATTTTTTATTCTTATGTTTGCATAAATAACCTCCTTTCTTTTTAGGGGTTTAGGAGCAGATGATATGTGAGCAAATCCGACAAGATAAACAAACTCATCATTCTGCTCCTTTAATCAAGTTAATTCTCTCATACGCTACCAAAGCTACCTAAATGCTTCATCAAACCTTTTCTTAATTATTCATTTTGCATTTCCACTAATTTTCAAATGGAACGGAGAGCCTTCTGCATTACAATACACACTAATCGTTTTACTGAAATGTTCAGGATGCTCTGCATGATATCTTATTTTTAAATTTAAGTTCATGTCTGGTTGAACAGGTTCTTTAGAATATTCAACTTTAACACAGCCACAAGAAGTAATCACGTCATTTATTGCTAGTGAAGAATCACCAACATTTCTTATTACCAAATCTTTTTCCTGGCTATCTTTCCATGAAAAACTCCCCATATTTATCATTTGCTCAGAAATTGTTATTTGTGTTATAGGTATTTTATTCATCCTATTATTATTTGTACCTAAAAGTATATTAAAATATAAATCTTTAATCTTTGAATTAAGTATAGGATTTCCAACTGCAATTACCCTATTCTTCTTATCTAATAAAAACACTTGAAACCTTGGATCTAAAGAAAAATGATTCATAATATTAAGAGAATCATATTCATCAATACATATTGGATAATCAAATTTATCACGTTTCAATATATGCTCAAATTCCCTCTTATCATTAGGACATACATAGAAAAGAAAAGCTATCTTACCATTAGAAACAGAATCCATTTCATGCAAGAAGCTTTTCCATTTATGTAGTTGCAATTTACAACTAGTACATCCAGTAGAATCTACATAAGCCAGCAATTTGAAGTCAAAATCTGTATCACATCTTACAGTATCATGCATATACTGTGTAAAAACTGATTCTGTTGGAAATTTAATTTCTTTTCCCTCCCATTCTTTTACTGTATTCACAAGATAAGATCTTTCCACATTTTGGCAAGAAGTCCATATTATCATACATAGTATAATTAATAAATACCTCATAAATATTAAAATTTAAATTGTAAAATATGACTCTCCGGTTTATCTGTTAATCCATAAATTATTCCAGACTTTTCATCAACAGCAAAATCAAAAATAGGAGTATCCAATTGGTAACATTGCAGCAGATTCCCATTCCAATCAAAAACAAGAATTTTATCTTTCAGATAATCATGATTTTTAGGATTAAAGACTTTTCCCGAATAAAGAACAAATACTTTCTTTCCTACTGATAATGGAAAAGAATAAGCATCTCTTTCAGCCCCTTTATTTGTTTTTATTCGATCAACAACTTGATGAATTTCGGGAAAGAAATGTTCAGGACCATGCATTCTTCTTATAAGATTCATATCTGTATCATAACATTCTATTAAATCCGTTCGTTTATATGAAACAAAAACTCTATTTTCTTCAACATTAGCAGTAAATTCATTTATAAATCCTTCTACTTGTTCAATGTTTGTTTGCAAACTGGAAAGTTTCGGATATACACCTTTATAACAGATTGTATCTCCATCCAAATTAAATAATCCAAATCTCTTATTGTTCAGATTAAAAACTGAAGCTATAAAACCTTTTTGAGGAATAAAGACTATATTGTCACAAAAATCCTCGAATTCAATAGTCTTATTGATTTCCATGTCTTCTCCTCTAAGAAATTTTTGACGGTCACAAATATTCAATATTTTCCTATTTTTATCATATATCCAAACATTATCATCTGTTGAAGGAATAAAACGAGGATCAATCATTTCATTAGGACCAATTCCAAAAGAGACACATTCGCCTATCTTCTTTTTAGATAAGATATTGAATATATAATAAGCATATTCAGTATTCCTGTTTTTCATAATCAAGAAAGAGTCAACCAGGTGTATTTTAACAGGTTTCAATAAGATATCGTCGAAACCGACACTGTCTCCTTTCAAAGAAACAGCCGCTCCAAAATCAGAAAAAGAAAAATACTCTGCATCTGCATATTTCTCATTACCTTGACACGAACTTAAAAGTGCAAACAATATGGATGTCAATATGTATATACTTTTATTTTTTTTCTCCATTCTTTGTTAGTCTATAATAGATGATACAATAATTGCCTAATTGTTTATAGATATCTTCGTATTTCTGCTTGTCAAAAAGCAAAAACTGTCCGTTTCTCATTTTCTCTACTAATTTTTCTCTTTTTGTAGTACCTTTTTCCTCTTCATATATTAATAAAGCCGGTATATCTTTCTCTAAGACAAAATCTTCTTTTTTAAAGTTACATATTCTAACAATATGATCTTTTGACATTATAAAAGGAGCACCAAATACTACTCCATTCAAAAAATAGCAATAAATAGTAGCTTTCTGAATCTCTTTAAAATCCAACAATATATCAACCCGGGCCCTATTATCTTTTACTATTTCACCACCATTGACCGCTGTAACTACTTCTTTCCCATGAACTAACTGCACGATATAAAGTGTCAGATATGCATTATTAGGAACATAAGAAGAATAAAATTTTCCTCTTACATCATTAATACCTGTAGGCATTGGAATGGGAATAGCACCTTTAGGAACTGAAAGACTTTTAATTCCTGAAGAGTACTTTTTCATATAAGGTTTTCCCGTCTTATAATAAGTAGTATCTTTTTCTGACACTGTAACTATCTTATTTTTACGTATATACTCTTCAACAATCTGATCTAAATTTTGAGCATTGAGTTCAAAAGTTCCTAATAGCAAAATTAATATAACAATTAGTTTCATCATAAATATTATGAAAGACTTAGATTATGTCAAAAATCTAACACTAAAGCCTCATATTTGAGTACTATTAAAGTCTAAGACCTTTGACATAATCTTAGCTAATTAACATCAATACCCTCTCATATTTGGACAGTAATGCCATCTATCAGAATGTCCAAAACAATCATATGCAGGGTCATAACAACAATGTCCCATATAGCAATCATACGGTGTTGTTTCACCATAATCTGCTAAAGCCTCTACATTATTAAGGACCAAATTAGATAGATTCATTCCACTCTTTGACATATGGATATTATAGCCCGCAGCTATTACAACTGCAACTATCATTACTATACATAATAATTTCTTTTTCATTCTATTATTTTTTTTTAAATTTATATTTTTTCTACCATTATTGTATCATCTTTACAACAAAATAAGAATAAACAATCTGCACATTTCATCATAACTAATAGTAGACTATAAACAAATAATAACGACTCTATTAGATCTATATGACTTACAATCCCACTTCCTTTTTTAAGGATGCAATTTTCTCTTTAGAAATTGATTGTCTAAGAAAATAATAAATCAACAGAAATACTTGATTATCCGGAAGAGATTTAACTTGACCTTGCTTAAATGAATCCGAACCCATAATTAAATCTCCATCAGCAATAGCCACCATTGCATTAGGAAGATTAGATGAAACAGGATTACCAATATAAGACAAATCTCCTACATCCACAATTAAAGAAGAAGATACAAGTACTTCATTGTCCTTTTTTGAATACAGAGTAAATAACTCAGAAGGAGTCCCATTATATTCTCCCCAAATACCAAATACCCATTCGTCAGCATCTATAAAAATTGGGCAAGTCCAAAAACTTTCCTTGATGGATGTACAACTTTCAATGTCCGGAAAATCTAAAGTAGTCTTTGCTTTGATATTCCACTTCATAGTACAACTAATATTATTATCTTTATATCTATAAAACTCATTTCTAATAGGGCATCTTATGCCAATACCGTCTGAAGATGTTATATAAAACGGATCCCATTCAGAACCTACATAAGGATATTTATCATCATATATATACCACTGTTTTATCATCTTACCATCACAACTCATCTGCCATATACCATTAGGTGCATTATAAACGAAAAAAGGTGTAAAGCATAAAAATGAACCATCAGATAACAAAAATAAATTCTCTACCCATTTTTCACAATGAATCAAACGAATGAATTTAAAAGAAAAATCATATAATAATATGTTTTGTCCCACTTTATCAAAAACGTAAAGTACATTATCTTTCACCATACAAGAATGAAGCCCGTAATACTCTCCCAATCCATTTCCACGCCTATTCAACTCTCCTAAGAATGCTCCGCCTTTATCAAAGTGAAATATTTTTTGTTGCATTCTATCTAATATGAAAATATGTGAATCATAAAAAAATACACGAGTCGCTCTTCCTATTACTACATCAGAAGGAAGTTCTAGACACAATGTTCGTACAGAATCTACAAAGTTAGACATCATTATACTCTCTTGTTTATTCTGCAAGCTTATATTAACTTCACAAGTTGTCATCAACTTTCCTTCTTCATTCTTTTTGCTATATTTGCAGGAACACAATATAACTAGTATTCCTACAAAAATTATAATATATTTAACACTAAACATGTCGTTACTTTATGGACAAATATCTATAGCCGAACAAGCACTATATTCATTGCCTGTATACCTACAACAAGGGATAGTCGTATATCCATAACCCGGCAAATAATATTGATAACTAGAAGCAATATATCCTTTTCTATATCCGGGACTAGTTTCACCGTGATCAGCTAATGCTTCAACATTAGATAATAATAAATCTGATATTTTTTCCTCAACCGGCAATGAGTATACATTATACCCGGCAATTATTGCAGATACAATAACTACCATTACAGCAAATTTCTTTTTTATAATTTATTTACTTTTGAATTCAACTTTAATCTACTCTTTTCACAAAATAGCAATTATTTGCTACACTATTTTTTATTCTTATATTCGCATCGGAATAACCTCCTTCCTTTTTGGGGTTAAGGAGCAGATGATATGTAAGCAAATCCGGCAAGATGAACAAACGCATCATTCTGCTCCTTTTAATCAAGTTAATTCTCTCATACGCTACCAAAACTAAACTTTAGTATTGGCTGGTCGTTATTTACATCTGTTGCCATTATCGTTTTAGTAGTTTCATCCACCCAAATACCATATATATAACGGTCGAGTACATATTTACACATCGGTTCTCCTTTCAAACTAAATACATAAATGTATTTGCCTCCGTCAGGAAGCCTTCCGTTTTGCCTTGCTATCTCTTTAAAGGGCGTTCCGTGAAACACCGCATAAATGGCACTATCCGTTACTTGAATATCACTGAATCCCATAATGCCTGTTGGGATACCATAACCATCGGACACTTTGAATTCAGGTTCATCGTGGTCACCGATACGAACAACATGAGTACTGTCTTTCAAATTATAAACTTCAACCACCTCTCCAAGTTGAGTGACAGCAGCTAAAACACCATTACGAGGATTATAATCTAAAAAGCTACGCCATGCCTGTGCTAATGCAGGACGGGCTTCTTCCAAAGCTTTCTCATTCGCTGTAGGTATAGCGCCTATCTTCTCTATAAGTTTACCTTTGCAACTAACCTTTAAGAAGCGGCTCTCACCTGAATAATCGGGAATGACAAATGTGGTATCATCATACACGGCAAAATCAAGAGGGCGAAGTATAGCTTCATCCAATGTTACCGTTTCCTTACGAAGCAGTGAATCACCGGATGAAGAAAAGCCCAACCCGATTAATTCGCTCTTGTTGGCATCCAACGTCCATAATTCATGGTTATACAAACGGAAGTTTTCCATAGATAACATTTCTGTTGGAGAATCGCCCCGTCTGCCAAAAGAAGACAGGTACCGGAAACTTGGGTATTCGAATAAGTGCCCATAATGTTCGGAACCATGTAAATCCATCACAATGGCTTTATCTCCCTCTATCCGTATCCTAAATGGATAGCGGAACAAGGCTGTATCAAGCTCTATTACTCCTCCTTTCAGTTCTTTTTCTTGCGGGAATTCAGAATAAGCATATACATTATCTGCGTATTCTTTCTCTTTCTTACCACAAGAGAGCAGAAATAAAAAGAAAAGAAACAAATACTTAATATCACTCTTCAAGGCTATATCCCCCGAAAACATATTTAACTTTATCATGAATTATAGGACAATCTACGGATCCGGAACCCACACATCTATATACATTCAGATCTTCACCAGCCGCTAAAGCCTCTACATTATAATACAATAATGTATTGAATGAAACGTGGTGATTAGTTGAACGCTTAGCTGTCAAAAGCACTACAATACATAAAAATAAAAAGAATACCAATTTTCTCATACTATTTTTTTGTTATAAGATTAATATGAGAACAAAGGTAGTAAACTGACAGAAAGAAGCCATAAAATATGGCTGACCATTTCTGACCGGCAAGAAATTATTATCTAAAGAAAATTGCAATCATCTAAAAAGTGCCATTTCATCGAGATTTAGAGCTATTGAAAGAATCTTATATTATAAAACCAATTGATACCCATCTACACATTTTTTTATTTCAATAGAAGAATCCAACTCTTTTATGTTAGAACGTAAACGTGCTACCGCTTTATAAATCCGGTCGTTACTAACACTTCCATCAGACCATAGCGTCTTACTAATATCACTATTCTTCAACACATATCCTGTTTCTTCCATTCTTAGGAAAAGTTCTAATAACTTACTAGACTGTGGCTGCAAAATCTGTTGTTGCCCCTTAAACTCTATCAAATTCTGATCTGCATGGAATATAAAGTCCTCATGTAGTTTGTAAGAACGTATAGAAGAACTGCCTTTCATTTCTTTTACTATTTTCACAACAGGATGTTTTATAACTTCCTTATCTCTTATAGAAATTATTTTATATTTAATAAACAAGCCAATTTTGTAAATCACATACATACAGACTATGTATATTAATAAACCCAAAATGATTTCCATGTATATTATATTCCATACGGAATAATGAAGATAAGCCATTACTTCTATTTCACAAGCATAACCTATAGAAACAATAGATACCAAATTTGAGCACTTGCGCCATCCACTATAAGAGGTAGATGCCGATGTTACATTACCATACCTGTCTAAAACGGAAACATATAATGCTGTTTCCATTGAAACACCCGCTTCGTTTAAATACTTTTTCCAGATAAGATTCAATGAATCCAACTGAATGGGATGTTCCTTAAAAGCAATGCTATGAAACAAACGAGCATTAGTATCTGTAGTTATATTATTGTAATGTTTTTCCTTATCTAACTTAACCTTATACATACCTATAGAGTCTACAATACTTACTGAATCCGGTAATTCTGCAACTTTCATATTGGCTATATCCGGAAAAGCAATCACTAAAGGACCTGCCACATTCCGACCTTCCACTTCCTGATTAACCGCCCTAATAAAAGTGCTTTTTGCCTTCTGTTTAAGAATAGATAGTTTAGACTCGTAAGCATATTTACAAGTAAAGAAAAGTACAATTCCACCGATGCAGGCAACAATAAACAACAAAATAACATTATAAGTTCTCATTATGTTTCGTTTTATATCCTTTTTCAAGCACAAAGATAGCATTATTAAACTAATAAACGAATAAATCAAACAATAGCTATGCCATAAAAACATTATTATTACAGTTTCAACAGAGAATAGGATACCAACTATGTCTCTCATAATAAGAGATTCTGTTCTATTCTTAAGATTTCTCCTTTTAATATTAAATTAGAAATATAGGTATGATTGGCAACAAGCTTCAAATGCCATACAATGACATTATATTGTCACAACTGTGCCACATCGATGGCACAACTGTGACAAAGTGATGGCACAACTGTGCCACCGCAGTGGCACGATTCTTTAAACCCAAGGATTATCTATTAAGAAGCAGAAGAGAAATCCTCCTGCTACACCATTCTATATGAATAAGCTAAAGCAAGAGGGTTTTGTCTAAAGATGATAAGCTATGGATTAAACCCTTCAAACCATAGCCTACGAAGTATACGTGAAGAACGTGACCTTCGGCCTGTTGCATCAATGGCTTGGCAAAGTATGACAGTGTCTGAGATTCTCTGTGGCAATCCAACTACAAACTTTTTATTTCTTCAATGGATAGACCTGTTACTTGCGAAATGGTATCAAGTGGAACATTCAAAGATTTCATATTATGCGCCATTTCTCTTTTTTCTTCCATACGACCTTCCGCACGACCTTCTGCACGACCTTCCGCACGTTCGGTATATATATTATCGCGTAGAATCACTATGTTATCCAAATGACGATAATAAGCTTTTAATTCCTCTTTAGTCATCTTGTCCAGTTTCAAGCGCTGACGAGCCTCACCTAGGCCGGGAGCTGTAGCACTATCGGGAATATCGCCCGTATTCAAATAACAAATCCACTCTTCCAAAGGACTACGGGCCACTTGATTGAAATCATTGACCTTCAATATATAATATTCGGGATAAAGCTGGCTGACATGAGCGACTCTGAACGTCTGTTTCTGGAAAGGAGTCAACTCCAAAACATCTCCCTGATGGATGCCGCGGAATTCCGTTTTGCCATGATATACAATATCCTTTCCGCTACCTAAGGAGAAATATACAATATTGACACTATATACTTTCCTTACATGATCATATCCCTCACCACGGTTTATGTATTCGGTCACCAATTTAGATGTGCCGAATAACATACGCTGGAAATACGCATACTCATTATTATTTTGAACTTCAATCAAAATAAGCTCACCCTTTGAGTTTTCTGCAAGCATATCCACCCGGTTATACTTGTCAAACTCGTCCTCTTGATTGCTTTCACTTTCCAACAGCCGCTGAATAACGATCTTTTCATTTAGAAGAGTGGTAAGAAAGCCCTCGAGAACTCCAAAATTGGCTTTATTACGCAATAAGCGCTTCATTGCCCAATCGAAACGAATATAATTACTTCCCATAAACTCGTCTCCTTTCTCTTTTTCTTTGTTCATGTTGACAAAGATAAGCAGAATATGTTTGATTTCAACTATATATGATTCTATTTCTTTCTACTAAGAACATCCAAACCTGGCGTATCAATTACCGCACTCCCCAAAATGCCAACTATTGATTATTTCATATATATATTCATCAAAACCGGATTACTATCTTCACGAAGATTATACTTATCGACATCAACATCGCTGTATTTATCTATAAAAGACTGAGCATTAACATAGCTTATATAAAAATCAGAAGAGACTGCCAATATCTTTGTATAAACCCTTATATTTGTATCTAAAAGAGGACAAAACAAATAACCTTTTTTCTCTTCTGATTCGTATTTCAGGAGTAAAGGTGCCCCATGGTTTCTCCATATTTCAGCTAAATAATTTCCTTTACATTTATAAAATGATTTAACTCCTGAAATGATACATTCATTTGTAGAATATTGTGTTCTTATCCCTTTTTTCTTTTTAAAATTATTTTCTGATTCAAGACAATATTGTCCTAAATAAATTTTGAGCATGAGCTAACTGACTATACTGTTAAGTATAGCCTCGAGAGTTCAAAATCAATCCCCCCTAATCGTTTTCGATGGTTTCGGGAGGTGGTGTAAATGGTTGATCAAGCCATTTTTGGAGGTCGATTTTGGTAAATGTGTTCAGCCGGAGCGTGACCACAAGGTTAGCCAATGCCCATTTGTATCTTGCGATGTGCTTTAGCCATGTCAGAATCAGCATTGTAGTCATAGCAGTCCATATTTGGGTCTCTACGGCATTGCGGGATGTGCCGATAAAGCTCTTGATGCGTAGCAGTTGCTTGAGGTTGCGAAAGAAGATTTCTATGTTCCACCGAGCCTTGTACAGAGCCGCTATGCTTGATGCTGCCAATGTGAAGTTGTTTGTGAGTAACTCAATTTCAAAACCGTGTTCATCGTTCCATACTGCGATGCGACGTAAACGTTTGGGATATTTGGATTTGGCCGCCGAGAGTTCGAACTCGATTATTTCGTCAATAAGTACATTCTGAGCGTGTTTTTCAGGCAAAGGCAACTCCTCTATGGCTTTGTACCGGATATTGTCTTTATGACGCACTACAAAGAACACGTTGCTGCTGTCCCAATTATTCAGCAATGAGTAGTCACAGTAGCCTCGGTCGGCTACTACAATACTATACGGATGTAACTCAATATCAAAAGCAGCTTTGTTGTCGGTGGTTTTGCCATCGGTGATATTCACGAACTCCGGCAAAAGACTGTCATAGTCCAATAGCGTGTGCATCTTGACCGCCCCCTTGGTGGTAGTGTAATGTGCCCAGTCATATATTGACAGAGTCAATGACACCAATGTGGAGTCGAGCAGTTTTATCGGCATCTTGAAACGGAACTTTCTTCGTTGCCATAGGGCTTGCTGTCCGAAATACTGAAACAACGAGTAGAATATGCCGCGAAAAACCGAACTGTCTCGGTTGGCGTTCTGATATGCTACCGTTGACTTGGATGGTGCACGGTTGATTCCCAAATGATTGAGGTTGCCGGTGGCTGATTTCAGCCCGTTTGAGATATCTCTGACTGAATCACATCCTGAGAATTGGCTGAAAATCATGCTAACAAACTGACTCCATGTATTGTAGCCCTTGCAATGCTTGTCTGACCCCGAAGATTTTATGATTTTCCTGATATTTTCTTTCGGGAGATGTGATATTACCTGTGCGAAAAGTGTTATATTTGCCATAGGAAGTAGATGAGTTGGTAGCTTGCTACTAAGGTAGTCATTTTACCTTAGTTCTACTTCCTTTTTATTTGTTCCCCCCAATTTATTTAGGACAATATTGGATTCAAGATCAGAATCATCGATAAAGTTCTCAGAGATAATTTTCATATATTTACGTACTCCATCATTTTCTATTACGTAGATATATGGAGAATATCTAGGGTTAAAAAATAAGCTATCCCCAGATTTATAAAAACTTTGATCTTTAAATGACGTATTAGCATTATCCGAGATACCTCTGGATGATATAACCGGAATAAACTTTCCATTCGAATAATAACCTAAACAAATCCCATCTTCAGTCTGAAATATATTGGATGCCCATATTTTATCTGTTTTCTCATCAACAGCTATTTCCATTACTGTTGCATTCGTTTTATACTCAGTAAAAGATTTATAATTAGGATACTCATATTTTACTATTTTTCCCCACAATAGATGATATGCATATATTTAAATCCGCATTTCATTCTTATATAATATCTTAGTTATACTAGATATTAAAGACTTATCATTTGTTTCTAATGGAACAAATGTTACAGAATCAGATGCATGAGAATGATTCTTTTTGCAACAATAGTCATATTCTAATAAAGTAAGATCCTTATCGTCTATTTCCTTTAAAAGATTATTACGAGAATTATTACATGACATCAACAATAACAAAAATACATATAATACAACTATTATCTTCATATACAAATTACAATTATGTTTTTACTAAAAAATCATCGACAAAAAAGCAAAAAGATGAGATAACGGGAAATCTAACTGACCCATAAGTGGTTAGGCAGTGGTTGGCACAGGTTGTCCATAGTGACGAAGACATGGTTTTGGCGGAATATTGCGGGAGTTAGGTTTTCAAATCATTACCCGACGTTATCCGCAAGTTTAGAATCAACTGTTTATTTATCAGCGTTTTGCGCCATTCTGCTTACAGACAAATGACTCTCATGAACTTAATTTTGCAACCAGTAAAAAATGTAAGTTATGAGATCGACATTCAAGGTGCTGTTCTATGTGAACGGCAGTAAGGAGAAAGACGGCATGGTGCCGATTATGGGACGCATCACCATCAACGGGTCGGTGGCGCAGTTCAGTTGTAAACGAACCATTCCGAAAGCGCTTTGGGATGCCAAAGGAAACAGGGTCAAAGGAAAGAGCAAGGAGGCTATCGAGACCAACTACGCGCTTGAAAACATCAAGGCGCAGATCATCAAGCATTACCAGCGGATTTCCGACCGTGAGGCGTTTGTTTCAGCAGAGATGGTGCGCAACGCCTTTCAGGGAATCGGCACGGAATATGAAATGCTGATGCGTGCTTTTGACAAGGAGGTTGACGACTTTTCAAAACGTGTGGGCAAAGACCGTTCTGACCGAACGTACCGCAAATACAAGACAGTCCGCAACCATGTGGCTGCGTTCCTTATGTCGCATTACAAGCGGAAGGATATTTCCATGAACGAGCTGACAGAGGAATTCATCAGGGACTTCGCCCTTTACCTGAGCAATGAGGCGGGATTGTCGCAGTCTTCCATCTGGATTTATCTGATGCCGCTGAAACATCTTGTGACAACGGCTCATTACAATGGAAAGATCGCCCGTAACCCGTTTGCGCAGTTCCATGTAAGTCCGAACATACGGGAGCGCGAGTTCCTGACCGATGATGAGCTGAACATCGTCATCAACCACAGGTTCACGAAACCCCACCTCTCGCTTGCCCGGGACATCTTCGTGTTCAGCTGCCTGACTGGAATCTCGTTCATAGACATAAAGAATCTGACCACGGAGAATATCGTGGAAATCGGTGGCAACAAATGGATTGTAGCCAAGCGGCAAAAGACCGGTGTCCCTTATCAGATACGGCTTCTGGACATTCCCCTGATGATAATCGAGAAATACAAGACCCTGAAAGGGGATAACCGTCTGCTTCCGATCGGCTGTAATTCCGTCATCAACCGAAACCTGAAGCTGATTATGCAAGAGTGCGGCATTGAGAAGCACATCTCATTCCATTCAGGTCGGCATTCCTTCGCCGTCTGTGCCTTGAGCAACGGTATGCCGATAGAAAGCGTGAGCCGTATCCTCGGGCATACGAATATAACCACCACGCAGATTTATGCAAAGATTACAGATGCGAAACTTGACATGGATATCGCTTCGTTTGCAGACAAGATAAGCGGGAAAATTTCTTATGTGCAGTAATCTACGGCTTGCAATATGGACAGAGGAATCATAACAATCAGTGCAACGGGTGTGGTCATAATGCCTACAACACCAGTATGGATGACCCAATTTGAGATAGCCGACCTGTTCGGGGTATTCTCGTGTGATGTCCGAAAAGCTATCCATGCTATCTACAAGAACAAGGAATTGAGCGAAGCCGAAACTATGAAGTATGTCAAGCAACCGGACGGCATCAGCTATGATGTTTACAGTCTTGAAATGGTTATAGCCGTTGCATTTAGGATATGCAGTAAGGAGAGTATGGCGTTCAGGCGGTTTGTAATGGATAGAACCTGTGCAAGGATAAAAGGAATACAAGCCATGCTGTTCGTTTCTTGTGGCAGAGGAAACAACCTATGGTATTGTTGAGCTTCATCCCGCCTGTCGCCCGTTTCCGATGCACGGATGCAAAGGTAGCGCGTGGCTTGGGTGGCATCCGCAAGGTCGGGCGGCGGAGCCGTTCCGGGCAGAATCTTCCTCAAACAAGTTTGAGCGTATTCAGCCCGAAAACCTTGCCGCTGCCTGCCACGCACTGAGAAGGCATCCGGCAACGGAAACGAGCGACTGACGGGAAATCAGAAGAAACGAAAAGAAGAAACGGTTTACAGACGAAGCGGGATTTTGATGCTTCATCCGTAAGCCGTTCTTTCTTTTTTCGTTGAATAGACTATTGCAGCCGCAAATTGTGGGCAGACGGCAAACTTCGTTCCTTCAAGGAAATCAGGTGCCCGTCAATCGGTAAGCGGAGCGGTAGCCGTCCGACAGCATCCGTTCGATGTCGGATTCACGGTAGAGGATTTTGCCGCCCAACTGGATGTAGGGTATCCGCCCCTCGTTGCGGTAGTCCTGAAGCGTCCGGCGGCTCACTTTCAAGCGTGCCGACACCTCCTTGTCGGTAAAGAAACGTTCTCCGCCCAAAGTCGGGCGGTAGTTGGCTGTCAGGTGCTCGAAGCTGTCCAACAGGCGGTCGAGGTTGCCCATGAAGTGGATTATCCACTCGCTGTTTTTGGTAATCAGTTCATTCATATTACTTTGGATTTAGTGGTCGTTATTGTCATTATACTCTGCTTACTTTATATCGTCCTGCCCTTGAACTTCGCTTCCTTCCGCCTGTCCTCGACAACGGACACGATACGCTGCACGTCTTCAGGACGGTAATACGTCTTATGGTTGATTTGGCTGTATGCCAAAGTTCCATTATCCCGAAGTGTCTGCAACGTGCGCGGGCTGATATTGAGCATTTGGCACACGTCCTGATTGTCCATCCACTTGCCAATTGTCTTCTCTCCATGTCGATGGCAGATGGCATCCATGCGGCGGACGAAACGGTCGAACTTGGCGACCAGCTCCTCAAAGGTCTTTTTTTCGATAGATACGATTTCCATATACATTAATTTTTTTGTTGTTATTTCTCTTTTTGCTGCAAAGAAAAGGGCAAAATCCTATAAAACAATGGCTTTTCTGGAACTGGCAGCATTTGGCACCGGTATGGTAGCGGTTGTCCGGGGTTCGTTTACCAGATTCAGATAGCATGGCAAGTCCTAATCTCTCAATTTAACAGGAGCGGGAAGAACGAATAAGGGCTTAATTGATTCTTCCCTGCATTTCCCTGAATCTATATTTCCATCCTCCCTATCCGGCAAATCGGAGAAATCCTCACCGTTATCCGGACGGTATTAAAGCAAAGCCATACAAAATTGTCTAACAGAACCCGAATGTTTGACCGGCTGGATTATAGCCACTTACTTTGCTCGCGATAATCGGTCGAGGCACGTGCCCAGACCACAGTCAATAACTTAATAAAATTGTAGTATCAATGAAAAGAGAACCAAACATCAGTGAGCAGGAAGCTCGTGAAATCGTGGAAAGAATGGGACGCAGGGAACCCTACAGCCCCAAGTCGATGGATGACTTTTACAGGAACATCGGTCTGGATCCGGCTGAACTGGAACAGCCCGGCAAGACCGTCAAGGAAGAAGCGGGAACCGCAAAGGTGGATGAACCGTCAAGCGATGCAACCGGGGAAGGGGCAGTGCCGCAGAAACGCATCAGCAGCAAACAACGCAGGCTGTCGCTGGAAGAGTACCGCACGACCTATCTCCAAGTCCCGAAGATTGTCAACCGCAAGCCCGTGTTCGTTAGTGAGACAGTGCGTGACGAGCTGGACAGGGTTGTCCGCTACCTCGGAGGAAAGGGCATGAGCGCATCGGGGCTGATTGAAAACCTTGTCCGCCTGCACCTCGACGCCTACCGGAATGACATCGAGCAGTGGCGCAAACTCTGACGAAATTACGGAAAGTCGGTTAGGCTGGTGAATACACTTCATCGGCTTAACCGATATCTAAACTGAGTCATTACACTCGGAAACCAATCCGACAAGCGGAGGATTCTTGTGTCCTCAAAGACACAGCAAGATATATTTTCAGTTACCCGAATAATTCTAAGTAACTGAAAATCCTTGCACCGCCGTGGGCAGAATTATCCTCCGCAGTCGGATAATTTCAATGTTTTTTAATCGGAGATTAGACAATGAATGAACCGTTAAATTAAAAGGATAAACATAATGACAAAGAGCAGCAAGTATGGGAGAAATCCCAAGTTGAACCCGAAGACGCACTGCGTGATGGTGCGCTTCGACGATGTGGAATGGAACAGATTTCTCACGATGTACGAGGAATCACAGGTGTATGCGAAAGCCGTCTTTCTCAAGGCGCATTTCTTCGGGCAGAAGTTCCGGGTGTTGAGAGTGGATAAGACGCTGGTGGACTATTACACCAAGCTGTCCGACTTCCATGCGCAGTTCCGATCCATCGGCACCAACTACAACCAAGTCGTGAAGGAGCTGCGCATCCATTTCTCGGAGAAGAAGGCGATGGCATTACTCTACAAATTGGAGAAATGCACCATCGACCTTGTGAGGGTAAGCCATGAGATTGTGGAACTTTCAAGGGAGATGCAGACTAAGTGGGAACAAAGAGTAGAATAAGCCTTCTATCTGTGAAGAATTTTGAGATAGCAGATGAGGTGTAAAAGACCTTATCCTCGCCATACAGTCATCCGGTGTAAGCGAGGATGAAACGGCTTCCGCAAGGACAAGTTCGGCAAAAAGCTCGCCGAATCGGAGGAAGACTTGCTCGAACACCGCACCGACGGCTCCGATGCTTTCGATACCCTCTACATCGGCTACGAAAAGTTCCCGTACTGAGAGGCGTTTAGCCTTTCGACTACGGTATTTATATAGCATTCTGCAAAAGCCTCATTTATATTACTGCATTGAATAAATATCCGAGCAGAATAATGAACAGTGTTACCACTCCGAAGAATATGCCGATGAAGCGCCATGTCATTACTTTTTTCAGCAATGTTGCTTCGGGCAAGGATAGTCCGACAACAGCCATCATAAAAGCTATGGCTGTGCCTAACGGTATGCCTTTGGCAACAAATACCTGAATCACAGGAACAATTCCTGCGGCATTGGCATACATCGGAACTGCGCATATCACGGCGACCGGAACCGAATACCATTTTTCGCCGGACATCCATTCCTCAAAGAATCCTTCGGGTACATATCCGTGGATGAAAGCACCGATACCTATTCCGATAAGAATATAGATGAACACGTTTCTCACAATACCCCAAGCATCATGGATAATCGACGGCAAGCGTTTTACGAACGGTGATTTTTCTCCCTCCCATACCGCTGTCGCTTTTTCGGATGTCTCCTGTATCTTCTTGACCCACGGCGTAAGATAGCGGTCAAGTTTCATCTTTCCGAATATCCAACCGCCAATCATGCCAAGCAACAACCCCGACACAACGTATATGATTGTCACACGCAGTCCGAATGTTCCGAGGAACATTGCGACCGCAACTTCGTTGACGAGCGGTGAGGTTATCAGAAACGCGAGTGTCACGCCCAACGGTATGCCACCTTTGACAAATCCTATGAACAACGGTATTGACGAACAGGAGCAGAACGGCGTTATAGCACCAAACACAGAAGCAAGCAGATATTCAAAACCATACATTCTGCGTGTTGCCAGATAGTTGCGTAGTTTGTCTATCGGGAAATATGCGTTGATGACACCCATAACCACACTTATGGCAAACAGAAGTATGGTGATTTTTATTGAATCGTAGAAAAAGAAGTTTATTGATTCGCCCAAGCGTGTCGAAGCATCAAGGCCGAACACTCCATATACAAGCCAGTCTGCAAATTGCTGTATCATTGTTTATCTGTTTTGTCAGTTGTGATTTCTGAATATAATTCTTTGAACCGCTCGAAAATCTTATCGCGCACCTTACGGAATACAATCATTTTTTCTTCCTCTGTGCCTTCGGCTTTTGCTGGGTCGTCGAAACCGATATGCAGCCGTTTCCCAACTTTGCCGTTAAACACCGGGCAATTTGCATCTGCATCACCACATACAGTAATCACATAATCCCGTGCCTGATCCGCGTATGCTGTCACGTTCTGTGGGGTATGACCGGATATGTCAATGCCACACTCTCGCATAACTTCAACAGCAAAGGGATTGACTTTTGGAGCGGGTTTTGTCCCGGCAGAAAACACTTGGATTGTACTGTCGAGTGATTGTAGATAGCCGTGAGCCATCTGACTGCGGCAACTGTTACCTGTGCATAAAATCAGTATTTTCATATTGGGTAATTTACGATGAGATAGTAGATTCCGACTCCGATAAATACAAGTGCTACAATCATATTAAACCATTTCTGAAATACCTGCATACGGTTGTAGAACTTGCCGATACTTGACATGCTATAAGCGATAATCCATGCAACTGCGATAACCGGCAAGGCTGTTGCGAGGCCGAAAGCAAGTGGAAGAAAATAGCCGCCGGTGGTAGTTGCGGACATCGGTATTAGCAATCCGAAATAGAACAGGCCGCTTGTCGGACAGAAAGCGAGCGAGAACAGTATGCCAAGTGCCATGCAGCCCCATGCGCCCGAATGTTTTTCGCCATCTATCCTTGATGTGAAAGATAGTTTGGGTAGTGGCATATATTTTCCAAACAGCATGAACAATCCGATGACAAGCAGTGCCGGACCGAGCAGTATCTCACCCCATTTTCCGATTACTTTCTCCAATGTGAAAGTGTCGGCGCCCTCGCGGATTATGTATATCAAGGCAATTCCGAGCAAAAAATATGCGGACACTCTGCCAAGAGAGTACAATAGCCCTTTATATAAAACATGCCGGGGTTGTTCGATATTCTTACTGATATATGCCACCGCCGTTATGTTTGTGGCAAGCGGACATGGGCTGACAGCGGTGAGCAACCCGAGTATCAGAGCCGACACCAAAGGCAATTCGCCGCTGTCAAGAATGTTTTGTAACCAGTCCATGGTTATCAGTTGAGCTGACGGTTTATTACTTCGCACAACATTGTGATGAAAGCATCGGGATTGTTCCGAGCGTTTGCAAATGCCTTGTCGGTCATATTCTCCACGCTTTCAGAACCATCTGACTTACGCTTTACCACAAGTAACGAGGAACGTGCAATACGGTATTTATCCGCAATAGCTTCTCCTTCCTGAGAGTCAATGTCTATTACTGTGAAACGTATCTTGCCGTCTGCTATCTGCGGAGCGTAATTCCCGGCAACCGTTTCCGATGCGACCTTTTCTATCGCCTTACATGTCATACACCGCTGTTTGCCGTGGAAATACATTACTTCCACTTGCGGTTGCGTTGTTTGCACGGTCAGTTCCGCATCATCAGTTGTCCCGGCTTTCTTTTCTTCTGTGCCGCATGACACTAACATTGCGGCAAGCATGAGAATCGTCAATAGCGTTTTCATTGCTTTTTCGGTTTATTCGGTGATATACTTCTTTACTTGTTCACGAGTGAGTTTACCTTTCGCAACCACCTTGCCGTCTATGACAAGAGCCGGTAACGACATCACGTTGTACTCCATGATGCACATCAAGTCCTCAATCTTTTCCACATTGGCGTTGATGCCGAGTTCATTCACCACGTCGAGGACAACTCCGTGGAGTGCCTTGCAGCCGGAACAGCCTGTTCCTAATACTTTGATTTCCATGTTTTGTGTTATTTATATAAGTTGTTTGTAATTTGTAAAACAACGAACATTGAGAGTAAAAAATATATCAATCACCGCAACAACTGCCTTTTTTACATACACAGTCATCAAAGAAACCATCAAAAAGTTGTTTAGCCTCTCTCCAACATTCACGATTAATGCAGTATCTGACCTTAGGCATTTCAACAGCACCTTGTATCAGCCCGGCTTCTTTCAACTCTTTCAGATGTTGCGAAACCGTAGCCTTTGCTATCGGCAACTCCTCGTGTATGTCACCAAAATAGCAGGTCGTGCGCTGTGCGAGGAAATTCATTATGGCGATTCGGGCAGGATGACCCAATGCCTTTGCTATCCTCGCAAGCCGTTCCTGATTATCGGTATATGCCTTTTCTTTCTCCATATTCTTTATTTGTTCGCAAAATTACGAACAATATTTGAATTAACAAAATTTCCAACGGAAAAATTTTAAGCGAGACTAAGGAAAGATTCTTAAGAAACTATTTAACTATAATATTAGCAATGCTTTAAGAGCGAAACGCACACTAAGAGTAACCGGCGAGTTATAAATTGTATTCTGTGTTTATACCCCTGCGGCACCGCGCAGGGAGAGCGGCAGGGAGCGGTGGCGGTGATGGATTGTGCCGGGAGATAGGCGGTTGCCGGGTCGATGTACTCTTGTATGGGGTGGCGCGGCTACCTGACTACCTGAAAGTGGTGTGTGGTCGGCATGGGAATGTCGGCTGCACAGCGGCTGATGTGCCGTGTCTGCGCTTGGGCTTCCATTTTCATATTCTGCTGTGGCTTCGCCCAAGTCCGGCTGCACTCGGCATAGTCCGAACAAGTTCGGCTCTGCTCTCATTTGCACGGACAGTGGCCGTCGGGGATAACCTCACGGGTAAATGATTGAGGGCATTGGCAACGTACCGCTCCACGGCGACGGCATAACTCTGTGGGTTACGTATGACAAGATTCTGAGCAAGCATGTCTTACAAGAATGTTTACATGTAAACACGCTCGGAGACTCATTGTATTTACATCCCAAATGTTGGGTGTTCTCAATTTTGTCAATTCACAGAATAATATTACCTTTGCAGATGAAGAGTTGTTTGAATATAATGCGCTGCAAAATGCTGAAATAAGAACTGTTGCCTTGTCATTACCCACTTTCTGCCTTTCCTGTCGAACTTATTGATTCAGAATATCCTGCAATTATTTGCACGTTTTATATAAAAAAACATTGAGTGTTTTGAGTATACCTAAAATAAAAACTGGAATTCGTAATTATTCAATTTTAATTAAAGATACAATTCCTGGGACGATTAAGGTGCTCCCTACGGCATTTAATACTTTTGTATCTTTAGGTTTTTATAAAGATTGTATGTTTAGATATTGGGGACCTTTAATTGGAGAAAAGAAGTATGCAGAATATCCATATAGAGACAAAGAGGAACAGCAAATCGCAAACAATTTGCGTGGTATGGCTTATCAAGGTATTATTCGTGTAAATTCAAATATGAACAAGTTTGTTTATGCAGTGAATACTTCTGAAATTATTTATTTTTATAAAATAGATTCTATTGATATTTCTTTAATAAAGAAATATGAAATGAATTATCCTGTTTATAAGACGCAAGTTGATGGAGATATGCGATCAGCTCCCATTTCATCCTTAAATAATAGTACATTTATCAGTTTGTGTACTTCTCCCCAATATGTATATGCGCTTTACTCAGGTAAGAATTTTAAAGAAAAAGGTTTGGGAGCACTTACTGGTACAATTATTTATGTCTTTGATTGGAATGGAAATGCTGTAAAAAAATATGAGTTAAATATTCCTGTCACATTAATTAGTGTAGATGATGAGGATAAGGCATTATATGCTTTCTCCAATATGCCTGATCCAGAACTAATAAAATTTAAATTAAAATAGATAGGTGATGATATGTCGATATATTTATGTGTTCTTGATTTATTTTGTATGTTTTTCCTTGTTCTCATGTAATGAACGAAACAAGAAGGATATAAAGAAAATGGTTGAAGAGTGGAGCTATAAGAAAATAGTATTTCCTAATAGCCCCTCTTTTACTAGATTTGCTAAAGATACTGTTATTGGTTATTTTGAAAAAGATTGTAACTATAAAGTATTGACGTATATTGATTCAATAGGTTGTCTCCGATGTCATTTAAAACTTGATGCATGGAAGCCTTTTATTAAACAATTAGAAGATATATATCCAGAATGTAAAGTGTTGTTTTTTATACATCCTACGAATAAGAAAAGTGTTGAACATTTGCTTAAAACAGAAAATTTTGATTATCCTGTTTGTATAGATGAGAAAGATAGTATTAATAAGTTAAACCATTTCCCTGCTGAAATGCAGTTTCAGACTTTATTATTGGATAAAGAAAATAAGGTGCTAGCGATAGGTAATCCTGTACAAAATCCTAAAATAAAAGAATTATATTTGAAAATAATCTCAGGGAAATCAGCTTTTACGCATATTGACGAACCATTAACACAGGTTGAGGTTCATAAGAAATCCATTAAATTAGATAGTTTTGATTGGAAGCAAGAGCAAACGGTAGATTTTATATTAACTAATACTGGTAAAAAATCATTGGTAGTTGAGAATGTAATAACTTCTTGTGGCTGTGTTACAGTTGAATATTCTAAAGAACCCGTTCAACCAGACATGAACATGAATTTAAAAATAAAATATCATGCAGAGCATCCTGAACATTTCAGTAAAACGATTAGTGTGTATTGTAATGCAGAAGGCTCTCCGTTTCATTTGAAAATTAGTGGAAATGCAAAATGAATAATTCAGAAAAGGTTTGATGAAGCATTTAGGTAGCTTTGGTAGCGTATGAGAGAATTAACTTGATTAAAGGAGCAGAATGATGAGTTTGTTTATCTTGTCGGATTTGCTCACATATCACTGCTCCTAAACCCCTAAAAAGAAAGGAGGTTATTTATGCAAACATAAGAATAAAAAATTAATGCAGTAAACTATTGCTATTCTGTTGAAAGGATAGATACAGAAGAGAAAAATAAAGTATAACTTAAAAATCATTGAATAATGAAGAAGAAAATAATGGGCATTATTGCCATTGTTGTAGTTGCCACTGTTGCGGGATACAATGTATATACTTCGCAGAATAATGTGAGATTATCGGATTTGGTTTTGGCTAATATAGAAGCATTAGCTAATGATGGGGAAAGTGGGTATTCTTGTTCTGCTACGGCAAATTGTTATTATGGCGGACGGGTTGAAGGAAGTGTTTCATGTACAGGTAAAGTCTCGTGTACAAGTGGATACGAGTATGTAAAATGTGATGGACGAACGAATTATTGTTCATAGATGGAGTTCTAACTTGCATTCGGGAAGAAACTTTTATTATGAAGGTGTGTCGATTTATTTTATTTCTAGGAATCACGTCTGTATTGACAATGGGGTGTAGAAAGAATCCGCATACTACTCACATAAATCCGGTGGATTTGCCATTGGATACTACTTTGAGTGAACTAGGCGATTCCTTTTTTGTCCCTTCGCAAGTCAGATGCATGGATAGTTCGAAAGAGCTTTTGTATTATACTGACTATGCGGGAGGATTGGTGGTCTTGGATAAAGACTATCAAGTAAAAAAACAATTGGGTGCTCGTGGGCAGGGACCGGGTGAGTTTTTAGGTGCAGCTCACTTCTGTCTTGTTGGCAAAGACTCCGTTTATATTTTAAATGAAGGAAAACATTCCATAGATGTATATGTGGGTGATGAAAATAAGCAAACAATCTCTTTTCCCAAGGGTGCCCGTTTTACTTTCAATACCCGCTTCTTCGTGGATAAAGGAAAAATCTATCATTCAGTTATAACTAAAGAATTTCCGGTAGTCGCTTTTAATAATGACACATCTGTTTTCATGTGTTCATATACTCCGTTTGATGATTCGTCTATGGGGCGCCATGCTACCAAACATGTTTTGAAGGGAGATAATAGTTTCTTTTTGATTGGTTGTGTCTATCCTACTCTTGAGCAATATTCTATGGATGGAGAGTTGTTGAAGCAATTCGACTTAAGCGTAATCCCCGCAATTTTACAAATGATGCAAGCTTATCGGGACACTCCTAAAGATCCGGGAAGCTATTTTACAGTGATCCAAGATGCCTGTTATTATGATAGTAATTTATACCTCTTGATAGGTCTGTTGAAGGATGGAAATTACTCTTATAATACGGTTGCTGTTATAAATATATCAGATCCGGAATGGAAATATACGGAATGTTTTCATCTTTCAGGTAAGGTGTATGATACCTTTTGTGTAAATGATGGAAAAATATATATTCATGATCCTTCACGCTCGTGTCTTGATGTTTTCCGTTTAAATAATAGTATATAATTAATAAGGAGCAAAATGATGAGTTTGTTAATCTTGCCTGATTTGCTTATATATCATCTGCTCCTAAACCCCTAAAAAGAAAGGAGGCTATTCCGATGCAAACATAAGAATAAAAAGTTAATGTAGCAAACGATTACTATTCTGTTGAAAGGATAGATACAGAAGAGAAACAATATAATATGTATACTTCGCAGAATAATGTGAAGTTATCAGCTTTGGCTTTAGCAAACGTTGAAGCATTGGCGAGATACGAACTTCCTGACGTTGAAATAACTTGTGGAAGTGAAAGTGGAAAATGTTGGAGTATGTATGGAGACTGTTATGTGTCTTGGGTTATTCGTTATGAAAATTGTAGATTTACAGGCTATACTTATGATTCATGTGTGACCCCTTGTGATTGATATAACATATTCAATAAATTGTTCGAATGACTACTTCTATGTTTTTCGAACAATTTTATAATAATTTTATTATGAAAAACAAATTTGTAGTTTTTTGTTAACAATATTTTACGCTTGTTCATCAAATAGGACGCAAGTACAAAAAGATGTAGAAATAGTTCCGGTGGAAATAGAGAATGCAACAAAGGATGTTTCTTTATTTCTAGAGAAGATAGAAATTATTCCTTTAGAAACAATCGATTCATCATTAGTGCATAAATGTAACAAAGTGATATATGATGAGAAAATGGATATATATGCTATATATACACGTGAGCAAATAGTGTACACATTCACAGGTGATGGCAAATTTGTTGACAATTCAAGGAGAGTTAAGGGACAAGGACCGGAAGAATATTATATGGTTGTAGATGTGAATTTCAATACGCATTTGAATGGAATAGATATGCTTAATCCTTATGGAACCATATATACATATACTCCAAATTTTGAGTTGCTTTTAAAAAGAAAGGTGGATATGGAGTTTCCTGTTGATCATTTTATTAGTTTGAAATCTGATGAATATGTTTTTACTTATCCATATTTGTGGACTGATCCTGAAGTTGTTTTTTTTAATCTGAAAACAAAACATATTGATAATGTAAATTATGATGGAACTATAGCTGGAGGAAATACAATGGAGCATGAGTGTTTTCGTAAGGTAAATAATGATTTTTATTTTGTACCTACGGGAGTTAATTATTATTGTTATAGAATAGATGTTGAAAAAAAAGATTTAGTGCCAATTCTATATCTTGATTTTGGTAAAGAGGAGATTAATGAAGAGGAATTGCCTGGATGTGGATGGGGAAGAAAAAATGAGACGGATAAAGAAAAACAGGAAATAGTAGAAGATTTTAAAGAAAGGTATTATTTCCTGCGAAATTCAAATCATATTATTCCGTCTATAAAGTTCTTTAATAATGATTATGTATATATTTTTATGCAATATTGTCCTAAATAAATTTTGAGCATGAGCTAACTGACTATACTGTTAAGTATAGCCTCGAGAGTTCAAAATCAATCCCCCCTAATCGTTTTCGATGGTTTCGGGAGGTGGTGTAAATGGTTGATCAAGCCATTTTTGGAGGTCGATTTTGGTAAATGTGTTCAGCCGGAGCGTGACCACAAGGTTAGCCAATGCCCATTTGTATCTTGCGATGTGCTTTAGCCATGTCAGAATCAGCATTGTAGTCATAGCAGTCCATATTTGGGTCTCTACGGCATTGCGGGATGTGCCGATAAAGCTCTTGATGCGTAGCAGTTGCTTGAGGTTGCGAAAGAAGATTTCTATGTTCCACCGAGCCTTGTACAGAGCCGCTATGCTTGATGCTGCCAATGTGAAGTTGTTTGTGAGTAACTCAATTTCAAAACCGTGTTCATCGTTCCATACTGCGATGCGACGTAAACGTTTGGGATATTTGGATTTGGCCGCCGAGAGTTCGAACTCGATTATTTCGTCAATAAGTACATTCTGAGCGTGTTTTTCAGGCAAAGGCAACTCCTCTATGGCTTTGTACCGGATATTGTCTTTATGACGCACTACAAAGAACACGTTGCTGCTGTCCCAATTATTCAGCAATGAGTAGTCACAGTAGCCTCGGTCGGCTACTACAATACTATACGGATGTAACTCAATATCAAAAGCAGCTTTGTTGTCGGTGGTTTTGCCATCGGTGATATTCACGAACTCCGGCAAAAGACTGTCATAGTCCAATAGCGTGTGCATCTTGACCGCCCCCTTGGTGGTAGTGTAATGTGCCCAGTCATATATTGACAGAGTCAATGACACCAATGTGGAGTCGAGCAGTTTTATCGGCATCTTGAAACGGAACTTTCTTCGTTGCCATAGGGCTTGCTGTCCGAAATACTGAAACAACGAGTAGAATATGCCGCGAAAAACCGAACTGTCTCGGTTGGCGTTCTGATATGCTACCGTTGACTTGGATGGTGCACGGTTGATTCCCAAATGATTGAGGTTGCCGGTGGCTGATTTCAGCCCGTTTGAGATATCTCTGACTGAATCACATCCTGAGAATTGGCTGAAAATCATGCTAACAAACTGACTCCATGTATTGTAGCCCTTACAATGCTTGTCTGACCCCGAAGATTTTATGATTTTCCTGATATTTTCTTTCGGGAGATGTGATATTACCTGTGCGAAAAGTGTTATATTTGCCATAGGAAGTAGATGAGTTGGTGGCTCGCTACTAAGGTAGTCATTTTACCTTAGTTCTACTTCCTTTTTATTTGTTCCCCCAATTTATTTAGGACAATATTGATTTTTATGGTTAAAACTACTAGAGGTTTAGGAAGTGGTTATGTTTATAACAGAAAGACAAAAAAGGGATATTTGATGAAAGATGGTACTCCTTTTTTTATGTGTCCTTGTTTTACCATAACCAATAATGTGTTACATGCTATTTGTCAGCCAGACAAGATTGCTGACGTTGTTGACAAGAAGTTGATGTCATCTGAAGAGATTCTTAAAATGGAGGCATTAAAAGAAGATGATAATCCTGTAATCTTAAAATACTATTTAAAATAATGGTACGTTTAGTTAGTTTGATACTTATTGCTATATCGTTATTGTCTTGTAAAGAATCAGAACAGGATAGAATAGCCCGTTTTGTCAGTGAATGGAGTGGGAAGATTATAGGTATAGTTGTATTATTAGGTTTGACAAACCTGTTTTTCTATTCTTGCCGATCTGAGAGTCTGGAAAATATTCGTGTGGAAAATGTAATTTGTCAACCGATTTGTGGAGATGATTATATAATAGGGGGAGCAAGAGATATGAAATTATCAAACTCTATCTTGACGGTTACAGACACCAAATCTGATTCAATGTTACTCTTTTTTGATATGAAGGCAGGAAAGTATCTTCGGAAAGCGGGAACTCGTGGACATGGACCTTCCGAGTTTACAATGATTTCATCATTATTAGGAGCGTGTAGTAAGAATTCTTTTTCATTTTACGATCCTAATAAAAGAACATATTATCAAACGAATGAGATAACTCAAGATGAAGAAATTCGGTTCACTCCTGTCTTTCGTGTGGATAGTATTTTCCCGTTAGAAATTCAGCCTATGGCTAACGGACAATTTATGGCTACCGGCATTTATGATGATTGTCTCTTCTGTTTGTTGGACTCAGCTGGACGGGTGCAAAGAAAATCTGGAGAGCTGTTTTATAGAGATGAGGATGAAAAACAAGTTTCCGGTATAGTTCGTTCACAAGCCTATATGTTTGATGTGGCATCTTCGCCTTCCAAAACTAAATTTGTCGCATTTCTCTTGTCGGCAGATATATTGGCTTTTTATCAATTGGAAAACGATTCGTTATGTTTGATTAAGGAAAACATACTTAGTTACCCTGAGTATGAATACAGGAACAATTCCCAACACTATTCGGGGACACCCAAAAGTGTGCCTCTTAATTATTTGTGTGCAGCCTGTACGGAAGATTATGTCTATCTGCTATATTCGGGAAAAACATTTAACGAACATAACTTGGGTGTATTTAAAGGAAACTTAATATATGTGTATAATTGGAATGGTGATAAAGTAGCCATGATAAGGAGTGATAAAATGTTGAAAAGAATATGTTTGTCGGAAGATGGGAAAACGATGTATGCTATAGCATATAATCCGGATCCTATTCTTGTTCAGTTTTCTTTGCCGCAATGGCAATAGCCAAAGGACAGGAAAAGAAATATTTTTTATATAAATCATAAACACTTATAGCTTTTTTACTAAATAATTGAAAATCAAAAGGCATTAAAAATTCATCAAGACCTTGCCCTTTCTTTCCAAAATCATATATTGAATCTAAATTATTCAAATTTACTAAATGAAATAACCCATTTTCAGACTTTTCATCAAATACCATAATTGCTGAATCACAATATAGCATGTCCATTGGAGTTCCCCAAATATAATTGTTTGATAACATTTTTTCATATTCTAAGAAAACCTTACTGGTAAACAAATTATCTAATCGACTATTTATCTTATTATTTTCACAATTATAAAATAAAAAAAACAAAGATGTATCTTAGTTTCATTATATATTAATTAAAAATAGCTTATATAAATATCATAATTAAATTATAAGAAGGTGTGAAAAGTGTATTTCTTACACACTTACTATCACACCTTCATTAAATTTAGGAATATAGTTTATAGCCTTTTATAGCCAATCCATCACTATATATAACACAAATTCCAGATGTAACTACGCAAAAGTCAAAATCAACTTCTGCATTATTAGCTAACGCATCAATGTTGCAAAGCAATAAGTTTGAAGATGTTTTAGCATTCCAATTGTAGCCACAAAATGTAGATATAAATAAACAAATTACAGCTACTACAACAAATAAACATTTAGTTCTCATTATATTTCTAAATATATGGATGATATTCACCAAGACATGCACCCCAATCTCCTAAAGTTCGACAAATTTGCAATCTTGTATAGACGCAACCAACACACTCACTTCCAGTTTCTCCCGTATCAGCCAAAGCCTAGTCCGATAACTTCACATTTTTTGTGAAGCATATATATTGTATCCTGCAACAGCAACAACAGCAACTACAACTACTATATATAATAAATTCTTTTTCATATCAACATCTTTTACATTAATAAACAAAAACCATATATTTCTCTCTGTATCTATCCTTTCAACAGAACAGCAATCGTTTGCTACATTAATTTTTTACATGTATATTTGCATCGGAATAACCACCTTTCTTTTTAGGGGTTAAGGAGCAGATGATATGTGAACAAATCCGGCAAGATGAACAAACTCATCATTCTGCTCCTTTAATCAAGTTAATTATCTCATACGTTACCAAAGCTAAACTTTTTTTGAATTCACAATTTTCTGTGGCAATCCTACTACAAACTTTTTATTTCTTCAATGGATAATCCCGTTACTTGCGAAATAGTATCAAGTGGAATATTCAAAGATTTCATATTATGCGCCATTTCTCTTTTTTCTTCCATACGTCCTTCCATGCGGCCTTCCGCACGTCCTTCTGCACGACCTTCTGCACGTCCTTCTGCACGTCCTTCCGCACGTCCTTCCGCACGTTCGGTATATATATTATCGCGTAGAATCACTATGTTATCCAAATGACGATAATAAGCTTTTAATTCCTCTTTAGTCATCTTGTCCAGTTTCAAGCGCTGACGAGCCTCACCTAGGCCGGGAGCTGTAGCACTATCGGGAATATCGCCCGTATTCAAATAACAAATCCACTCTTCCAAAGGACTACGGGCCACTTGATTGAAATCATTGACCTTCAATATATAATATTCGGGATAAAGCTGGCTGACATGAGCGACTTTGAACGTCTGTTTCTGGAAAGGAGTCAACTCCAAAACATCTCCCTGATGGATGCCGCGGAATTCCGTTTTGCCATGATATACAATATCCTTTCCGCTACCTAAGGAGAAATATACAATATTGACACTATATACTTTCCTTACATGATCATATCCATCACCACGGTTTATGTATTCGGTCACCAATTTAGATGTGCCGAATAACATACGCTGGAAATACGCATACTCATTATTATTTTGAACTTCAATCAAAATAAGCTCACCCTTTGAGTTTTCTGCAAGCATATCCACCCGGTTATACTTGTCAAACTCGTCCTCTTGATTGCTTTCACTTTCCAACAGCCGCTGAATAACGATCTTTTCATTTAGAAGAGTGGTAAGAAAGCCCTCGAGAACTCCAAAATTGGCTTTATTACGCAATAAGCGCTTCATTGCCCAATCGAAACGAATATAATTACTTCCCATAAACTCGTCTCCTTTCTCTTTTTCTTTGTTCATGTTGACAAAGATAAGCAGAATATGTTTGATTTCAACTATATATGATTCTCTAATTCACTCCAACCTTCAATTCAAATACTAGGAAATACATGCAATTCCGATATGGAGATGGCTATTAACATAGTGATACCGTCACTATATAAACCGGACATTTCCGACTGTTTTCCCTAATTTCCACGCTGTGTAGGCAGGGTAAATTCTTGCGAATCGCAAATCATTCCGTTCTCGTCCGCCACTGCTACACGAAATGTCACTTCACCGTCTTTCAGTTTTTCGCCTGCATGAATGGAAGCGGTATAACGGATACCTTCACCCGGAAGAATTTCCTCTACCATCACAGAAGGAGAGATACCGAGATGCTTCACCTTTCCGACCGTTTCTACGACAGGAACTACATTATATACGGGATTCCGGCCTTCGTTCATAATCTCAAAGATTATCTTGCTGTTTTCTCCCGCATCAATCACATGGCTGCGGTTATCATCAATGAAACGAATCCTGCGCAATTTCAGTTGGGCAAGCGGGCGCTGAACCTGCTGTGGCTGTTTCTTGTGTTTCTGAACACGGACCTCACGCACTTCAGGGACATAAGCATCTTCCTCTATTTGCTCTTGTCTTGGTGCTGTCAATGCGTTTCCAATAGCCGCACCGGCAATGGTTCCCACAATATTTCCAATAGCTGAACCACGATAACCGCCGCGCCATCCACGATTATTATCTCCGATAAGTCCACCTATCGAACTTCCCAGACTGCCTCCGATAGAAGCACCTGCCATGATAGCTCCGGGATTCCCCATACGCCCCGACGCACATCCACCCAAAAGCAAAGCGGAAAGTAAAATTACTGTTAATTGTTTCTTCATAAGTCTCTTTATTTAATGTTACTATTATTCTACTACTTTAAAACGGGCGAAACGCAACAATAGTTGCTTGTCTCCCGCATTTTTAAAATGAATAGTGGCTTTCGCGTTGTCTCCCGTTCCTTCTACTTTCAGCACTTCGCCCAGTCCGAAACGTTCGTGCTCTATCATCTGTCCGACTTGTACGCCTACTACCGACACCGAACCGGGAGACGCCACCTGTGCACTGTTACTTCCACCAACAGCACTTACCTTCTTCAAATTTCTCGGTACACCGGGAGCAATAATCTGTGCTTTCGGACGTTGCTGTAAGGAAGCGCGGAAACGCCCCACACCTTCATCAACAGCCCGAGCCACTCTTGCCTCATGCGGCAATTGCAAATAATCAACATCAATATCACGTAAAAAACGACTGGGACTTCCAAATTCCATCTTTCCATAACGGAAACGGGTTTTGGCAAAAGACAGATAACAATGTTCTTCCGCACGGGTAATAGCCACATAGAACAAGCGGCGTTCTTCTTCCAGCGCCCGGGGGGAATCCCCTACCATCCCACTGGGAAACAGATTTTCTTCCAGACCGACCACAAATACATTCTTAAACTCCAATCCTTTAGCCGAATGGACTGTCATCAACGTTATCTTTTCCACATCATCCTCCTTGTCGGAATCCTGATCGGTAAGCAATGCAATCTCCGAAAGGAAATCAGTAAGAGACACATTCGGATTGCCCTCTTCCTGCCGCATAGTGCAGAAGTCGTTCATACCATTCACCAACTCTTCTATATTTTCCTTACGGCTTAAATTCTCGGGTGATGTGTCCTGACAGACATCATTGGCAATGTCGGACCGACGAATAATATCCATTCCTATTTCATAAGCGTTTTTATCCGCCTGATCGACAATGAGTCCCTCTATCAACTCACGAAAACCTTGCAGTTTCGCATGAGTTCCTTTATTTATAGTCAGCCCATAGCTCAATGGCTCACAGAGTACCGCCCAAAGACTTACGCCATGATCGGTAGCCGCTGATATAATCTTCCCGACCGTCGTATCTCCAATGCCACGCGCCGGATAATTAATGATTCGCTTGAATGCTTCTTCATCATTCGGATTCACAACCAAACGGAAATAAGCAATCACATCTTTTATCTCTTTCCGCTGGTAGAACGAAAGTCCCCCGTAAATCTTATAAGGTATACTTCGTTTCCGAAGAGCCTCTTCAAAAATACGGCTTTGTGAGTTCGTGCGATACAGGATGGCAAAATCAGCATATCCGTAGCGATGCTCCCGTCGCAACTCTACAATCTTATTAGCCACAATATCACCCTCTTCCACATCGCTATACGCCTGAAACACACCGATAGGTTCGCCCTTTTCCTTCTCCGAGAACACGGCTTTCCGTATCTGGCGTTCATTCTTCTCAATCAGGCTATTGGCAGCACAAACAATGGTTTGCGTGGAACGGTAATTCTGCTCCAGTTTAAAGACTTTCGTGTTGGGATAGATTTTTGTAAAATAGAGAATATTGTCAATATCCGCCCCACGGAAAGAATAGATACTTTGCGCATCGTCTCCCACTACGCAGACCCGTTGATTTTCCTTAGTCAGTTGCAGGACAATGCTATGCTGCGCATAATTCGTATCTTGATATTCATCTACCAGTACATAACGAAACTGGTCCCGGTAACGTGCCAGCACTTCCGGAAAGTCACGGAACAAAATATAAGTGTATACCAGTAAATCATCAAAATCCATTGCATCCGCCTGACGGCATCTGTCCCAATAACGGGTATAGATATCACGGATAGCAGGCATTTTAGCAGCCATATCTCCTTCGTAAGCCTCTTTATTAGCAGCATACCCCGCGGGAGTAACCAGATGGTTCTTGGCATTGGAAATACGTGCTTGCACTACTCCGGGCTTATAAATTTTCTCGTTCAGTTCCATCTCCTTGATGATGGAGCGAAGCAAACTCTTACTATCAGCTGCATCATAAATGGTGAACTGGGGAGTAAACCCGATAAATGTCGCTTCGGCACGAAGAATGCGTGAAAAAATGGAATGGAAGGTTCCCATCCACAAATAACGTGCCCGTTCCATACCCACCTGACGGGCAATACGCTCTTTCATCTCACGTGCGGCCTTATTAGTAAAGGTCAATGCAAGGATATTCCACGGATTATACCCGTTCTCCTGCTCCAGCAGATAAGCGATTTTGTAAGTCAATACGCGCGTTTTTCCCGAACCGGCACCGGCTATCACCAGTGAAGGGCCATCGTTATAAGTCACCGCTGCACACTGACTCTCATTTAATTCCTCTATATAATTGGTATTCATAACAGCATTATAAAAACTATGCGGATTTTTAACAAACCCTGGGCACTCAAACTTGTTCTCAATACAAAAGTATAATATTCATTCGAGAATGAAGGTATTTTTATAAATTTTCACCACTGACTATTTTAACCTTACACCAATCCCCGAGACCACTGCATCTTTGAAGTGCAAACGAATCCAAAAGCCCAAGCAGTTCCCAAATAAAGCAAGATGCTGTGAACATTTTGCAGAAGGCTTCTGTTATTATAGTATAACAAGCCGATTAAAACTTGTAACATTATGAATACTATATTAATGTCTTTAATTATGATGACTATGACTTACGAAATGCCTAAACTTCCTTATGCAAACAATGCGTTGGAACCTGTAATCAGTCAGCAAACAATAGATTTCCATTACGGAAAACATCTACAAACCTATGTAAATAATCTGAATAATCTCGTGCCCGGCACAGAATATGAAGGTAAAACGGTAGAAGAAATCGTTGCCACCGCACCGGATGGAACTATATTCAATAACGCCGGGCAAGTATTGAATCATAATCTGTACTTCCTGCAATTTACCCCTCAACCTTCGAAAAAGGAACCGACCGGCAAACTGGGAGAAGCTATCAAACGTGACTTCGGCAACTTTGAAAACTTCAAAAAAGAATTCAATGCGGCAGCAGTCGGATTGTTCGGTTCAGGATGGGCCTGGCTATCCGTAGATAAAGACGGTAAATTGAGAATCACTAAAGAAATAAATGGAAGCAATCCTGTACGCGCCGGTTTGAAACCGCTTCTCGGATTTGACGTTTGGGAACACGCTTATTATCTGGATTACCAAAACCGCCGTGCCGACCATGTTAACGCCCTGTGGACTATCATCGACTGGGACGTGGTTGAAAAAAGAATGTAAGCGGATATCATAGACTAGACTATACTATAAAAAGAGGGTGTATCAAATCGGATAGATGGGATGCACCCTCAAATTTTATCCCTACGAGCGTCCTATTATTTTCAGATATCCAGATTGACAAAAGCCATAAGAATGAAGCCCGGGTTATCTTTTCCCATCTCATCCGAAAACAAGAATCAACAGAAAAATGAAAAAAAATCGGATGATTTAGTGTTTTTCTGTTTCTTTTTCACTTACTTTGCCCCTGTAAAGACAAAGGGGTGCCCCACGAGGGGCTGAGATTATACCCTAGGAACCTGATGCAGTTAGTACTGACGTAGGGATTGTATTTCTTCGTATTGCCTTTCCATTTAAGCACACTCTTTGTATTTACTTTCAATTTATTTATTCTGATAGGACAATGAAAGTACAAGTGAACAACAAAGAGGTGGAAATTACTCCTGATTCTCCCCTTACACAACTGACAGCACAGCTCGAACTTCCGGTTCAAGGCATTGCTATCGCCGTAAATAACCAAATGATTCCCCGTACCGAATGGGAGCGTTTCATACTGCATGAAAACGACAACCTGGTGATTATCAAAGCAGCTTGCGGAGGATAAAAAATGATCAGTCTACAATTTATCACGCATCAGACAGAACGGTATTCGTACCTCGAATCGGCACGTATGGCACTCGAAGGAGGGTGCAAATGGATCCAGCTACGCATGAAAGACGCTTCCCTCGAAGAAGTGGAGACAGTAGCCTTGCAACTGAAGCCGCTCTGTAAAGAACACGAAGCCATCTTGATTCTGGACGACCACGTCGAACTGGCCCGAAAGCTGGAAGTGGACGGTGTGCATCTTGGTAAAAAAGATATGCCTATCAGCCAAGCTCGCCAGATACTTGGAGAAGCCTTTATTATCGGTGGTACCGCAAATACATTCGAAGACGTCTTACAGCACTACCGTGCCGGAGCCGATTATCTCGGCATCGGTCCTTTCCGGTTTACTGCCACTAAAAAGAACTTAAGCCCTATACTGGGGTTGGAAGGCTATTCCTCCATCCTTTCACGGATGAAAGAAGCGAATATTGAAATCCCCGTAGTAGCAATTGGAGGAATCACGTACGAGGATATTCCCGCCATACTTCATACAGGAGTCGACGGAATAGCCCTGTCGGGAACCATTCTTGGAGCGGACAATCCGGTAGAAGAGACACGTAGAATTATTGAAAGTGATTAATAATTTGTCAAATGATTCACCACAGAGGATGCAAAGGGCACAGAGTTTTTCAATCTTTTCGCAAGTAAAGCAAGGCGACTAATCATACGTATACTCTGTGTGACTCCATAATGAATAAAAAATGATCAGACCTCCGTGTACCTCCGGGTCCTCTGTGGTGAACTCATAAATTAGCATTTAAAACAGTATACAGAATGGAAAAATTAGTAATTGCGGGACGCGAATTTAATTCCCGCCTTTTTCTGGGAACAGGAAAATTCAACTCCAATGAGGTAATGGAACAAGCGATTCTGTCTTCAGGCACGGAAATGGTAACCGTTGCCATGAAACGAATCGACATGGATAATAAAGAAGACGATATGCTAAGACATATTATTCATCCGAATATTCAGCTATTACCGAATACCTCCGGTGTGCGTAATGCGGAAGAGGCCGTTTTCGCCGCACAATTGGCTCGGGAAGCTTTCGGCACAAACTGGCTGAAACTGGAAATTCATCCCGACCCGCGTTATCTGCTCCCCGACTCTGTCGAAACACTGAAAGCTACGGAAGAGCTGGTAAAACTAGGATTTATCGTATTGCCTTACTGTCAGGCCGACCCTGTACTCTGCAAACGCCTGGAAGAGGCAGGCGCAGCTACCGTTATGCCACTCGGTGCCCCGATTGGCACGAATAAAGGATTGCAAACGAAGGAATTCCTGCAAATCATTGTCGAACAGGCAGGTATTCCCGTTGTCGTGGATGCCGGTATCGGTGCGCCCAGTCACGCTGCCGAAGCAATGGAACTGGGAGCTTCTGCCGTACTGGTCAATACTGCCATAGCCGTTGCCGGGAATCCGGTAGAAATGGCCAAGGCTTTCAAAGCGGCTACAGAAGCCGGAAGACAAGCCTACGAAGCCGGGCTGGGGCTACAAGCCGCTGACTTTGTGGCCGAAGCAAGTTCACCACTGACCGCTTTTCTGGATAAATAAACAACGATCGATATGAAACAAAGAATAAAATTCCCCCGCTCACAGAAAGTCTATTTACGCGGCAAACTGTATCCGAATATCCGCGTTGCCATGCGGAAAATAGAACAAGTTCCCAGTATCAGTTTGGAAGGTGAAGAAAAGATAGCCACCCCCAATCCTGAGATATATGTATATGACACGAGTGGCCCGTTCAGTGATACGAAAATGAGCATCGACCTTAAAAAAGGGCTGCCCCGTATGCGCGAAGAATGGATTGTGAGTCGTGGCGATGTGGAACAACTCCCTGAAATCACTTCGGAATACGGACGTATGAGACGGGATGATAAAAGTCTCGACCACCTGCGCTTCGAGCATATCACCCTGCCCTATCGTGCTAAAAAAGGAGAAGCAATCACTCAAATGGCGTATGCCAAAAGAGGGATAATCACCCCTGAAATGGAATATGTAGCGATCCGCGAAAACATGAATTGTGAGGAACTGGGAATTCACACTCATATTACTCCCGAATTTGTCCGTCGGGAGATTGCAGAGGGACGTGCCGTATTACCGGCCAATATCAACCACCCGGAGGCTGAACCGATGATTATCGGACGCAACTTCCTTGTGAAAATCAATACGAATATCGGAAATTCAGCCACCACTTCAAGCATTGACGAAGAGGTGGAGAAAGCGTTGTGGAGCTGTAAATGGGGAGGAGATACGTTGATGGACCTTTCCACCGGAGAGAATATTCATGAAACACGCGAATGGATCATCCGCAATTGTCCCGTACCGGTCGGTACGGTTCCCATCTATCAGGCTCTTGAAAAAGTGAACGGCATAGTGGAAGACCTCACCTGGGAAATCTACCGGGATACATTGATCGAACAATGCGAACAAGGCGTGGATTACTTCACCATCCATGCAGGCATCCGCCGCCACAATGTGCATCTTGCCGACAAGCGGTTGTGCGGTATCGTCAGCCGTGGAGGAAGCATCATGAGTAAATGGTGTCTCGTACACGACCAGGAAAGTTTCTTATACGATCATTTTGATGATATCTGTGATATTCTGGCACAATACGACGTGGCTGTTTCTTTAGGCGACGGACTTCGCCCGGGCTCTATCTACGATGCCAACGACGAAGCGCAGTTTGCCGAACTGGACACCATGGGCGAACTCGTTCTCCGTGCCTGGAACAAGAATGTTCAGGCATTTATCGAGGGTCCCGGGCATGTTCCGATGCATAAAATAAAAGAGAACATGGAACGCCAGATGGAGAAATGCCACGATGCCCCCTTCTATACGCTCGGTCCGTTGGTGACGGATATCGCTCCCGGATACGACCATATCACTTCCGCCATCGGTGCCGCACAAATCGGATGGCTGGGCACAGCCATGCTTTGCTATGTCACCCCGAAAGAGCACCTTGCCCTGCCCGACAAAGAGGATGTACGCGTAGGAGTCATCACCTACAAGATAGCCGCCCACGCCGCCGATCTCGCCAAAGGTCATCCGGGTGCACAAGTACGGGACAACGCATTGAGTAAAGCCCGTTATGAGTTCCGCTGGAAAGACCAGTTCGATCTGTCTCTCGACCCGGAACGGGCACAGACCTATTTCCGTGCAGGACATCACATCGACGGAGAATACTGTACGATGTGCGGACCCAACTTCTGTGCAATGAAATTGTCACGTGATTTAAAGAAAAGTGCTAAAAACAACAAACCATAAAATGTTCTCCGACGAATTAGAAAAAATATCCTGGGAAAAGACGACCCAAGCCATCTATTCCCAAACAGATGCCGACGTGCGCCGTGCGTTGGGTAAGAAAGAGCATCTGGATGTCAACGACTTTATGGCGCTGATATCACCTGCCGCCACTCCTTATCTGGAAGTGATGGCACGCCTTAGTCAGAAATATACCATGGAACGATTCGGTAAGACGATCTCCCTGTTCGTGCCACTCTACCTGACTAATTCATGTACCAACTCCTGTGTCTATTGCGGTTTCCACATCAGCAATCCGATGAAGAGAACCATATTGACGGAGGAAGAGATGGTCAACGAATACAAAGCCATCAAACGATTGGCTCCTTTTGAAAACCTGCTGCTTGTAACCGGTGAGAATCCTGCCGCAGCAGGCGTTCCGTACATTGCCAAAGCGCTGGATTTGGCGAAGCCTCACTTCAGCAATCTGCAAATCGAAGTGATGCCTCTGAAAGCGGAGGAATACAGGGAACTGACCCATCATGGCCTGAACGGAGTGATCTGTTTTCAGGAGACTTATCATAGCGCCCATTACAAAACGTACCATCCGAGGGGCATGAAATCCAAATTCGAATGGCGTGTCAACGGCTTCGACCGCATGGGACAGGCTGGCGTACACAAAATTGGCATGGGGGTACTGATCGGTCTGGAAGAATGGCGGACCGACGTAACGATGATGGCTTATCATCTGCGTTATTTGCAGAGACATTACTGGAGAACCAAATACAGCGTAAATTTCCCGCGTATGCGTCCGTCGGAAAATGGCGGGTTCCAGCCGAATGTAGTCATGACCGACCGGGAACTGGCTCAACTTACATTCGCCATGCGAATCTTCGATCATGACGTAGATATCTCCTATTCCACCCGTGAGAGTGCGGAATTTCGAAACCGGATGGCAACGCTCGGTGTCACCACCATGAGCGCGGAAAGCAAAACAGAACCGGGAGGGTATTACAGTTATCCCCAAACGCTGGAACAATTTCATGTAAGTGACGAGCGAAAAGCGGTTGAAGTGGAACGTGATTTAAGGAAATTAGGTCGCGAACCGGTCTGGAAGGATTGGGACCGGTCTTTTGATTTCAAGCAATAAACAGATGCGGTACGACAGACAAATCATACTTCCCGAAATCGGAGAAGAGGGTCAGCAGAAACTACAGGCAGCCAAAGTGCTTATTGTCGGCGTGGGAGGGTTGGGCTCTCCCATCGCCCTTTACCTGGCAGGTGCGGGTGTGGGCTGTCTCGGACTGGTCGATGACGATCGGGTAAGCATCAGCAACTTGCAACGGCAAGTCCTCTATACCGAAAAGGAATTGGGTAAACCGAAAGCCTTGTGTGCCGCCGGACGACTCTCCGCCCTCAACAGTGGAATCGATATCCATCCCTACCCTACCAAGCTGACGAAGGATAACGCGTATGAGATGATTCAGCAATACGACATCGTGGTCGACGGCTGCGACAATTTTGCCACCCGCTACCTGATCAACGACATTTGCATGAAACAGGAGAAGCCCTACGTATATGGAGCCATCTGTGGTTTTGAAGGACAGGTTTCCGTGTTCCATTACGGAAAACAGAAGAAAAGCTACCGGGACCTTTATCCTGACGAACAGGAAATGCAACGGATGCCTCCTCCGCCCAAAGGAGTGATGGGGGTTACTCCTGCGATTGTCGGGAGCGTGGAAGCGACGGAAGTGTTGAAGATTATCTGTGGTTTTGGGGATGTTTTAGCCGGTCAACTATGGACAATCGACCTGCGGACCTTGCAATCTAACAAATTTTCACTCTAAAGGGTTGGTTTCTGACATGGTTAATTAGTAACTTTGCTAAACAATCTAAATTCAACGAAAGAAATGAAACTAATTGTAGTTACCACCCCTACCTTCTTTGTCGAAGAAGACAAGATAATCACCGCTCTTTTCGAAGAGGGGCTGGACATCCTACATCTTAGGAAACCGGAGACTCCGGCCATGTATTCGGAACGGCTGCTGACGCTTATCCCGGAGAAATATCACCGCCGCATTGTCACGCATGAGCATTTTTATCTAAAAGAGGAATTCAATCTGATGGGAATCCACCTGAATGTCCGTAATCCCAAAGAGCCGCACGACTATGACGGGCATATCAGTTGTTCGTGCCATTCGGTGGAGGAGGTGAAACACAGAAAGCATTTTTACGACTATGTTTTTATGAGTCCCGTGTATGACAGTATCTCTAAAGCGAATTACTATTCGACCTACACTCCCGAAGAGTTGCGCGAAGCACAAAGAGAGAAAATCATCGACTCTAAAGTAATCGCATTGGGAGGCATCAACGCAGAGAATTTACTGGAGATTAAAGATTTCGGTTTCGGAGGAGCTGCCATATTAGGAGATCTTTGGAATCGGTTCGATGCCTGCTCGGATCAGGATTTTGAGGCTGTGATTGACCATTTCAAGAAGTTGAAGAAGTTGGCGGATTGATGAAAAAGCCGATGGTAAACCGACTATATCAGCGTAATCTGACGTGCCCATGGAAGAGAATAATCAAATACTGATCCATACAGATAATGATGGTCTGACCCCAATAGATGTGAAACGCATATTAAGCACATCTTCGAGGAAGGCGAACTACAGGAGAATTCGAGGGTGTGTCATAATGCCTGAATATAAAGATTTACCCCTGCCACAGATAGCTATAGCAGGGGTCATTTCTTCAAAAAGGGAATTTTGACACACCCTTGCCGCAGATGGCAAGGCGTATATGACTCCTGATAAAACACATACCATGGACACAAGGAAATACATGATAGTTGATTTAGAACGAGAGGGTGATAAACGGATGTTTATAACCGAACGAGTTTCCTTTATTAAGGAGAACGAGAATGGTCTTTGGACTGTCCGGTTCTCGTCATCCCCTCGTGTGTTCACTTACAACAAAGTCCGTCTGCTCTGTCTTACTCATCCGGAAATCATAGATTTTAGCGAAAAAGGGCTGTACATCAAGAATAAACACATCAATAACGTGGCTGAATTGTTAAGGTTTTCTGATGGCTGCTACACATTCTATCGAGTGACCTATAACAACGGTTACTATGAGAACTTGGAGGGAGAAGAAGTCTATATCACCCGTACCCCTATGGACAAGAATGGTGGTTCTACATGGGATTATCTGCGAAAATTGGCTGCTGAAACCGGATTATTGACAGAGGATGAAGACAACATTTTATCCAGACAATATGACTTGGTAGATACGATGCGCGATAATGTGCCTTTGGCGCAATACCTTGGTGATAAGACGAAATTGGCAACTTATCACTTGCCCAAGCAGGTTTATTATCCTTTCGGATGCAATGCCAGCCAAAAGTCAGCGGTAGAGAAAGCTTTGACACATCAGGTTAGCATCATACAAGGACCTCCGGGAACAGGCAAGACACAAACAATTCTCAATATCATAGCCAACTTGCTTGTTGCAGGAAAAACGGTACTTGTCGTATCGAACAACAATTCAGCCGTTAAAAATGTAGCAGAGAAGTTAGAAGGTGAAGGCTTTGGTTTTATAGTAGCCCAACTTGGCAGAACGAAGAATAAAGAGACGTTCATTGCCAATCAACCCAATTATCCCGATATGACCGGCTGGAGCATAGAGGAACATTCAACCATTTATCAATTGGCAAAAGACTCTCTCCAAAACGTGTCACAAGGATTTGATAGTCAGCTACGCCAGGCACAATTGAAAGCGGAGTATGATGCGTTGCTGAAGGAGACAAAATACAATGTACTATTAGAAGCTAACCGTGTTGATGAAAACCGGCTTCACGGTAAACCATCTGACAAACTGATAACCCTGTTCAATCTTTACCAAATCATAGTAGAGAAAGAGCGGAGGCCGAGCTTTTGGTTCAAGCTGAAATGGTCGTTTGCCATGGGATTAAAAATGTTATCATTCCTCAATGGTAAGCCATCAGAAGTAATAGCCAGTTTGGGAAATGCTTACTATTTCTCTCGTAAGACTGAGATTGAGCAAGAGCTGAAAGCCATTGAAACCAAACTTCAGTCCATCAACATCAAGCAAAGCGTAAAAGACTTACGCTTCTCTTCATTACAAATCTTAAAAAGTAAGATTGCCAAACGATATGAGACCGACGAAAGGACTAAGTTTACCATCAAGGACATCAAACATAGGACAGAGGAGTTCTTGAAAGAATATCCTGTTGTGCTCAGTACCACTTATTCCGCCAAGAGTTGCATCAGCAAAGACATGGTGTTTGACTATGTGATTATGGATGAAGCCTCACAAGTGGATATTAAAACCGGTGCATTGGCACTTTCATGTGCGACAAATGCCGTGATTGTGGGCGACGACAAGCAGTTGCCGAATGTTGTGAGTCGTGAAGAAGCACTTGCACTCAATGCTATTCGGACAACCTATAGTGTAGATGACAGATACAACGCTGTGACACATAGCTTTCTGCAATCATGTGCGGAGGTATTCACGGAAGCCCCTGTGACGTTGCTGCGTGAGCACTATCGTTGCCACCCCAGAATTATCGAGTTCTGCAATCAACATTTTTATAATGGAGAGCTGGTGACAATGACCACCGACAACGGTGAAGAGAATGTGTTGCAGGTAGTACGTACAGTTAAAGGCAATCATGCAAGAGGACATTTCAACCAGCGGGAGATTGATGTCATTGCACAAGAAGTAATGCCTAAATATACGGACATGGGTAGCATGGGCATCATCACTCCCTATCGCAATCAAGCGGAGGAAATCAATAAAGCATCAGGGAAAGATATAGCCAGCACGGTACATAAATATCAAGGCCGGGAGTGTGATACCATCATCATCAGCACAGTTGACAACGAGCCAACAGAGTTCTCCGATGATGCCAACTTACTCAATGTTGCCATATCACGTGCCAAGACTCATTTGTGTATCGTAACCAACGGAAATGAAATATCCAAAGGCTCGAACCTTGCCCAGCTTATCGCCTATATACAGTACAATAATTTTGAGATCAAGGAAAGCAAACTTCACTCCGTGTTCGATTTGCTCTACAAGTCATACACCGCAGAGCGTTTGGCGTATGAAACATCCCATCCTTCGGTATCGAACCATCTATCCGAGAATCTCGTTTATGAGGTTTTAGTAAAAGCCATTACTGATTTGAAATTAGTTAATACCGAAGTGATATGCCATTATCCGCTCTCCCGGTTAATCAACGATTGGAGCCTGCTTGACGATGAGGAAAAGGCTTTTGCCGAAAGTCGGTTCTCTCATGTCGATTTCCTAATCTATAATTCACTCACCAAACAACCGCTTCAAACGATTGAGGTCGATGGTTGGCATTTCCATAAGAACCGTGATGTACAACAATCACGAGATGCCCTCAAAGACCGATTACTCACGAAGTTTGGTCTTTGTCCGCATCGTATATCCACTACAGATACGGTGAATGTGGAAACAATAAAGAAATTCCTAAATGTGTGAAATGCCATGGAAGATATGGCAAAGAGAATACAAATTGGAATGGGTGACATCACACGACTGGGTGTGGATGCGATTGTAAATGCAGCCAACAACACTTTGCTGGGTAGCGGTGGTGTAGATGGAGCCATACATCGCGCTGCCGGTAAGGAACTGTTGGACGAATGTCGCACACTGAGTGAGTTGCCCGACAGGTGAAAGCAAAATGACGGGTGCCTGTAAACTTCCATGTAAGAAAATACTCCATACGGTAGGTCCTGTACGGCATGGGGACGGAAGAAACAACGGAATACGCGAAGAAACAACCGGGATATGCGAAAAAACAACGGAATACGCGAAGAAACAACCGGAATAGGAACAAGAAACACGGTTTCCGGCTTCTCCCAGACCTGTGGCAATGCCTTGTCGCCTGTTTTTTGCCCCATTCACCTTTGGAAATAACAAGAAACCTGGTCTTTTCCATCAATCGAATCGAAAAGTAGCCATAATCGGCAAACAATTCGTCCAATCGCTTCCGGAATACGTTAGAAACGCTGTTTTTAGGTCCTTCCTGTTTGGAAACACGCTAAAGACAGCGTTTCCAGCTTCTTCCAAACCTGCGGCAATGCCTTGTCGCCTGTTTTTTGCTTCCCGAGAATCCCCGCCCTACGCTCTACAGCGTAAATCAGTGTCCAGCACAATTATCGGGGGACAGATACGGTTGCTCTTGCCTCCAAGAAGCGGTGATCGTTATCGTTTACCGGTTTGATGACGCGGTCGGGATACTCCGTGTTTGGGTTGCATAGCGCACGGCCCTGTATCACCTACCCTGACCGAGTGAGAACTCCACCGTCCCGATTCGGCTGCCTCGAAAGTCGTGAGCCGACAGGATAACCGAGTCCGTTTGGGCACAGTATGCGCATCGGCACACACATCCAGAAAAGGCTTTACCATTTTTTAAGCATAATCAAAAGATGATGTTTCAAGGGATAGAAAAGTATCGCCCATTGATCTCTTCAAACGATTCTATTGAACAAAAAACAATGAACTAAAAAAATATATGTCAAATATAATATCCTGATACTCAATATTTGTAAGCTCTATTAAACAAATTCTATCGGACAAACGATAACAAAGTGTCCAATAGAAATAGCTTAATCCTCAGAGACCAATTGATACTTAGTCCATCTATACGAACCCACTTTTTCAACAATGCCTTCTTCAATCAATTTACTGAGCTGGTATTTAATTCTACGTTCAGAAATCTCGCTTCCTATTCTTGTTTGAATATCAGCTAAAGAAGCGCATTGGTACAACTTCAAATCCTCAAGTATTAGCTCTTTCAAACGATAATCCTCAATACGTTTCAATGAAGTTTTCCCCTTATATTCAGATCCTTGTAGGATATTCGGATTCACACGATACTCAACCCCTCTTCCACGTACTGACGCAGAAACTACCATTTCATTTTTTAGTAGAGGCTGTATCCATGCCATCAAAGCATCCGAATCTTCCAATTCAAGGTATTTTTCAAGTTCACGGGCAGTCAAGCTTTCGTATTGGGCTATTAGTCCCAAACAGATAGTTTGTTTTTGGCGAAGATGATAATGTTCGCTCACGTACTTCATGAAGTTGGCCACTTCTGCCTTGATAACTCTACGGTCCACTCTTACCGTTACGAAATCATCACCTTCTTTGACGATAGGCAATTGTTTCCCGTTCTGAAGCAGTATCTCATAAATTTTATCGAATCCAGAGCCCTCCTTCTCCATATAATGCAGCGCATATAGTAAGGCGGTCATGTGTTCATTACGCTTTCTCGAACGGTGCAGGATGTTGTCAGGAGTTACGCCCAAAGGTAATCGACCGGGATTGGTAATCTCAATATATTGGGGATGGATATTAAGGAAAATGTCACCACGTATAGTATAAGGTCTATGAGCCAAAGCGTTACAGACCAGTTCTCTGATAATATCCTTATCGTAAGCCGGAATATTACGGCGTTGAAGTTCATCGCTGATTTCTTGGCTTTCCTTCCATTCAGGAATATCATTCCACACTTCATCAATTATTTCAATAGGCGATTTGGTATAGTCAGCCCACAGCCATTTATTCACCTTTTCACCATATTCATCATACTTGATACATTGCAAGTTAGGCGCATTGGTGATTCGTCCTCTTTGTGTCTGGTTACCGATGAAAAGTACACCAAGATTGGTCATGTAGTCACTATCTTCCGCTATTAGGAAGAAGTAGGCTAACAGTTCCCGGTCTGTTTTATCTTTGCAGAAGTCTGAAACCCGGTCGGAAGTACGCAAACGAGTGAGTACATCATGCAACTTTACCTCATCAGCATCCTGCCATACATATTTCGTCACTTGGTCTTCCCAAGAGAACCCACTCTTATCAGCCACCAAACGGACAACGTCATCTCCTGAAACCGGTACACTATTATCACCAACACGAACAAAAAGCTTTCCGGAAGTAGTAGATGCTACGGTATTAGGATTACGTAGAATTTTATACTTGATGGTCTGACCCCCATTCTTATAAGTACACAATTCTCCTGTCGCAATTACTCCCGTAGTGAGACCACTAATCTTGTTTTCAAGTTTAGTAATCAATTCTTGCGTAATTCGCTGCTCTGGATTAGGTTCTGTTTCCCAGTCTTCCAAACCGATCTCCAATGTGCCTCCCTGTGCATTGCTGAATGCTACAGCATCCTTTGCTATTTCAGAGAAATCTGCTGTTTTGCCAGTGATAGAACGGATTGATTTTTTATCGTATAATGAGTTTTCTTTCATACTTTCTATTCGTTTCATGTTACTTTCAGTCCCAAATGAAGTACATCGAACACCTTATCAAGGAACGCTTTCTTCATTGGAAAGTGTATGCAAATGCCGTTCATTTGGCTTAATTTCTGCGGTCAAATGAACGAACCACTAAAAAGCGACTTAGGCTGTAACCTCCTTGCTTTCGGAGAATTACAGCCTAAGCCTATCATTAGGAACCTATTCGAATTTACTCCTCGATTGCCGCTTGGGCCGCAGCCAGTCTGGCAATCGGCACTCTGAACGGAGAACAACTAACGTAATTCAAACCTACCCGGTGGCAGAACTTCACAGAAGAAGGTTCACCGCCATGTTCGCCACAGATACCGCATTTCAGTTCCGGACGGATGGCACGACCTTTTTCGGTAGCCATGCGTACCAATTGTCCCACACCATTCTGGTCGAGAACCTGGAACGGATCCACTTTCAGAATTTTCTTTTCCAGATAAACGGGAAGGAAAGAGGCGATATCATCACGAGAGTAACCGAAAGTCATCTGCGTCAAGTCATTCGTACCGAATGAGAAGAACTCGGCAGAAGAAGCAATACGGTCAGCGGTCAGGGCTGCACGCGGAATTTCGATCATCGTACCTACTTTGAAATCGATGCTGTCGCCCACTTCCTCAAACAACCTCTTTGCCTCCGAGCGGATTACATTTTCCTGCTCCTTGAATTCATACAGGATACCGGTCAACGGAACCATGATTTCCGGATGGGTTTCCACCCCTTCTTTCTTCAGTTCCAATGCAGCACCCAAGATGGCACGTGTCTGCATCTGGGTAATTTCAGGATAAGTGTTTCCCAGACGGCAACCACGGTGACCCAACATCGGATTGTGCTCACACAGTGATTCTACACGCTGCTGGATGTATTGCAAGCTCACTCCCATCGCATCCGCCATCTCCTGCTGTCCCTTCAAGTCGTGAGGAACGAACTCGTGCAAAGGAGGATCGAGCAAACGGACAGTCACCGGACAACCCGCCATTGCTTTAAAGATACCCTTAAAGTCTTCCTGTTGGTATGGAAGAATCTTGGCCAATGCTTTCCGACGTCCTTCGGCATCTTCTGCCAGAATCATTTCACGCATGGCCTTGATCTTTTCACCTTCAAAGAACATGTGCTCCGTACGGCAAAGACCGATACCTACCGCACCGAAGCTACGGGCCACTTCCGCATCATGAGGAGTATCCGCATTCGTACGTACCTGCAAACGGGTATATTTATCGGCCAATGTCATCAATTCGGCAAAGTCGCCGGAAAGTTCGGCAGCTTTCGTTTCCACCTTGCCATTATATACCACACCCGTACTTCCGTTCAGAGAAATATAATCTCCTTCTTTCAAAACAACACCGTCGATTTCTACAGTACGGTTCTTATAATCAATATTCAATGCACCCGCACCCGATACGCAGCACTTGCCCATACCGCGAGCCACCACGGCAGCGTGAGAAGTCATACCGCCACGAGCTGTCAGAATACCTTCGGCAACTGCCATACCCGCCAAGTCTTCCGGAGAAGTCTCGATGCGAACCATCACCACGCGTTTACCGGCAGCACGCCATTCGGCAGCGTCATCAGCGAAGAATACAATCTGACCGGCTGCGGCACCCGGAGAAGCCGGCAGACCCCGAGTCAGCACTTTGGCTTTCTTCAAGGCATCCTTGTCGAATACAGGATGAAGCAATTCGTCCAGCTTATTCGGCTCCACACGCATCAAAGTAGTCTTTTCGTCAATCATGCCCTGACGGAGCAAATCCATGGCAATCTTCACCATGGCGGCACCCGTACGTTTACCGTTACGTGTCTGAAGGAACCACAGTTTGCCTTCCTGTACGGTGAACTCCATGTCCTGCATGTCTTTATAGTGATTTTCCAGTTTGGTCTGAAGGGCATCCAATTCTTTATAAATTTCCGGCATGGCTTCTTCCATAGAAGGATATTTCGCAGCACGTTCCTCTTCGCTTACACCGGCCAGTTGAGCCCAGCGCTGAGAACCGATCTTGGTAATCTGTTGCGGAGTACGGATACCGGCCACCACGTCTTCACCTTGCGCATTGATCAGGTACTCACCATTGAAAAGATCTTCACCTGTAGCGGCATCACGTGAGAAACAAACACCGGTTGCCGAGGTGTCTCCCATATTACCGAACACCATTGCCTGTACGTTTACGGCTGTTCCCCATTCGTCGGGAATACCTTCCATCTTACGGTAAAGGATGGCGCGTTCGTTCATCCATGAATCGAATACCGCACAGATGGCACCCCAAAGCTGTTCGTATGCAGAGGTCGGAAAGTCTTTTCCGGTCCGTTCTTTCACGGCAGCCTTAAATTTCGTCACCAGCTCTTTCAGGTCTTCTACCTCCAGCTCGTTATCCAGTTTCACGCCTTTCGCTTCTTTCACCTCTTCGATGATGGCTTCGAACGGATCGATGTCATCCTTATTGGTAGGCTTCATGCCCAGCACCACATCACCGTACATCTGTACAAAACGGCGGTAAGAATCCCAGGCAAAACGTGCATTGCCGGTCTTACGGATAATACCTTCCAGCACTTCATCGTTCAATCCGAGGTTTAAGATCGTATCCATCATACCCGGCATGGATGCGCGGGCACCGGAACGTACAGACACCAACAAAGGATTCTCAATGTCACCGAATTTGGATTTCATCAACGCTTCCACATGAGCGATTGCCTTCACCACATCCTCCTTCAGCAACTCAATCACTTTATCACGCCCCAGCGTATTATATTCCGTACAAACATCTGTCGTTATCGTGAATCCGGGAGGAACTGGAATTCCAATTAAATTCATTTCAGCTAGGTTTGCACCCTTACCACCCAACAAATTCCTCATGTCAGCTTTTCCTTCTGCCTGACCATTTCCAAAGGTATAAACTCTTTTTTTATCCATAATATTGCGTTTAAAGTTATTATGACTTTTTCTGTTCGCAAATCTAAGGATATTTCGCAAATCAGAAAACTTTTTGCGAAAAAACTTTCTATCAAAATGCAATTTCGACATTACAATCTGGATTATTTCTACAGACACGAAAGTTTTCCAAAAAAAATACCTACATTTGCAAGGTAATTATTAGACTGGTGTAAAAGTGGCAAGAAAGAAAAAAGAGCTTCCCTTATTGGAGAAGGTAACAATCATGGATGTGGCTGCCGAAGGAAAAGCCATCGCAAAAGTAAACGACCTGGTGATTTTTGTTCCCTATGTAGTGCCGGGTGATGTGGTAGACCTCCAAATCAAGCGTAAAAAAAATAAATATGCCGAAGCCGAAGCGGTGAAATTTCACGAGCTGTCGCCTCATCGCGCTGTTCCTTTTTGCCAACACTATGGCGTATGCGGTGGCTGCAAGTGGCAGGTGCTCCCCTATTCGGAACAGATCAGATACAAGCAAAAGCAAGTGGAAGATAATTTGAGACGCATCGGCAAAATCGAACTTCCCGAAATTTCCCCGATTCTCGGTTCCGCTAAAACAGAATTCTACAGAAACAAGCTGGAGTTCACCTTTTCAAATAAGCGCTGGCTGACAAACGAGGAAGTCCGTCAGGATATAAAATACGACCAGATGAATGCCGTGGGGTTCCACATTCCGGGAGCCTTCGACAAAGTGCTGGCCATTGAGAAATGCTGGTTGCAAGATGATATTTCCAACCGCATCCGGAATGCAATACGCGACTACGCTTACGAGCACGATTACTCTTTCATCAATCTGCGCACGCAGGAAGGTATGCTGCGGAATATGATCGTACGCACCTCCTCAACCGGGGAACTGATGGTGATCGTTATCTGCAAGATTACGGACAATCACGAAATGGAACTGTTCAAGCAGTTGCTCCAATTCGTAGCGGACTCTTTCCCCGAAATCACATCCCTGCTGTACATTATTAATAATAAGTGCAACGATACCATCAACGATTTGGATGTACACGTATTTAAAGGGAAAGATCATATCTTTGAAGAGATGGAGGGGCTACGGTTCAAAGTCGGTCCGAAATCATTCTACCAGACCAATTCGGAACAGGCTTATAACTTGTATAAAGTGGCCCGTGACTTTGCCGGATTGACGGGCAACGAACTGGTATATGACCTCTATACCGGAACAGGAACGATTGCCAATTTCGTTTCACGACAGGCCCGCCAGGTGATCGGTATCGAATACGTACCGGAAGCCATCGAAGACGCAAAGGTGAATGCGGAAATCAATCATATCCGGAATGCCTTGTTTTATGCCGGTGACATGAAAGACATGCTGACGCAGGATTTCATCCATCAGCATGGACGTCCGGATGTGATTATCACAGACCCTCCTCGTGCCGGCATGCATCAGGATGTGATTGATGTCATCTTGTTTGCCGAGCCGAAGCGGATTGTTTATGTGAGCTGTAATCCTGCTACCCAAGCGCGTGATCTGCAGTTGTTGGATGAGAAGTATAAAGTGAAAGCCGTTCAACCGGTAGATATGTTCCCTCACACTCATCACGTAGAAAATGTTGTGTTGCTGGAACTTCGATAACCTGTGGTGATATCTATTTCAAAAGAAAAAAGAAATGAAAAAAAGACCAAGAAGAACTCCTGCTGAAAGAGTACATGCTCAATATACAAATTATGCAGTGAAAGAACCCATGGAATTAATGGAGTTCCTCGCTGCCAGGATGCCGGATGCAAGTCGCACGAAATTAAAATCGTTGCTAAGCAAGCGGGTGGTGTTTGTTGACAATGTGATAACTACACAATTCAACTTCCCGTTGGAACCGGGCATGAAGGTACAGATCAGCAAAGAGAAAGGAAAGAAGGAATTTAATAACAGACTGCTGAAAATCGTGTATGAAGACGCATATATCATTGTTGTCGAAAAGATGCAGGGACTTTTATCCGTCAATACGGAACGCCAGAAAGAGCGAACGGCCTACACGATACTCAATGAATATGTGCAACGCTCCGGACGTCAGTTCCGTGTGTATATCGTTCATCGCCTGGACAGGGACACCTCCGGTCTGATGATGTTTGCCAAAGACAAAAAAACACAGCACACCCTACGCGACAACTGGCACGATATAGTGACCGACCGCCGATATGTAGCTGTAGTGGAAGGAACTATGGAGAAAGATTATGATACGGTGGTATCCTGGCTGACTGATAAAACGCTTTATGTCAGTTCCAGCGAATATGATGACGGCGGTTCGAAATCAATCACACATTATAGGACCATCAAACGTGCCAATGGATATTCTCTGTTGGAGCTCGAGCTGGAAACCGGACGGAAGAATCAGATTCGGGTACACATGCAGGACTTAGGTCATCCTATTATCGGCGACGGAAGATATGGAAGGGAAGATTCTCCTAATCCTATCGGACGCCTGGCACTCCATGCTTTCAAACTTTGTTTCTATCATCCGGTAACTGGAGATTTGATGGAGTTCGAGACACCTTATCCGGGAGAGTTCAAGAAGTTGTTTCTGAAAAAATAAAGCAACTATGCCACACATAGAAAAGAGGTGCGTCAAAACTCCTCTTTATCAAAATCACCCTTGCTATAACTATCCGTAGCGAGGGTGATTTTTAGTTTACGGAAGTGATGACATCCTCTTTCTATGTAAATGATAACCTTATTCTACTGCATTTGCAACTCAATATAAGCAATATATCTTCCATCAATATATAAATCGCCTTGCAAATAACGTCCTCTGACACAAACACCTCTTATCTCGCGCAAAGCAAAATCACGACCATAATCCAGATACAATGTACCATACTCCACCCCCCATTGAAAAGGTAGCTCACCGGCAGGTTTCCCGTCATAGTCAAAAACCTGATAATCTATACCCAGCCCATTACCATCTAAACGAATACCGCTTTCTATTGGATCATCATCATAACCAAATCCCAGATCACCCACCCAGGTACGTCCCATCAGATCATCATAAATATCCTCATCGTCCTCACACGAAGTAAAGCCAACCAATAAAGTCAGCATCATTAAGATACCTGCATATCTCTTAATCATTTTCATAATTTTCCAGTTTATTGCGTTTATAAATACAAAATTAGTGTTTTTATTTTACTGTACGCTCCAAGCCATAAGTTTTTTGTACCTTTGTCCCCGATAATATAACAAATGCTACATGAAACTTCTTTGGCTTGATTTAAATAGTTCTTATGCCCACTCCTCATTGGCACTCCCTGCACTCCACGCTCAAATAGCAGACGATGCTACGATTGAATGGTGCGTAGTCTCTGCCACAATCAATGAAAATACCGGCAGCGTTGTCAATCAAGTCTATCGTCACCAGCCGGATATCCTTGCTGCTACCAACTGGCTATTTAATCACGAGCAACTATTACATATCGTTTCACGTGCAAAAGCATTATTGCCTCACTGTTGCATCATACTCGGCGGTCCCGAGTTTTTAGGAGACAACGAAGCTTTCTTATATAAGAACAAATATGTAAGCGGAGTGTTTCGCGGAGAAGGTGAAGAAGTATTCCCTTTATGGCTAAAAGTGTGGAATCACCCCAAAGCAGAATGGAAATCAATAAAAGGACTCTGTTATATCGATGAAGCCAATAAGTATCAGGACAACGGCATTGCCCGTGTCATGAATTTCTCACAACTCATCTCCCCGGAAAAGAGCTGTTTCTTCAATTGGAGCAAGCCCTTTGTCCAACTTGAAACGACCCGGGGATGTTTCAACACATGTGCTTTTTGCGTCAGCGGCGGTGAAAAGCCTGTCCGCACCATTCCTTTGGAAGCTATCCATGAGCGCCTGAAGGTCATTCACCAACATGGAATCAAGAACGTACGTGTCCTCGATCGTACCTTTAATTACAATCATAAGCGGGCGAAAGAATTACTCGGTTTATTCCGCAACTATCCGGACATCTGCTTTCATCTTGAGATTCACCCGGCTCTCCTTTCCGAAGAATTGAAGCGGGAATTATCTACCCTGCCGAAAGGGTTGTTACACCTGGAAGCCGGAATCCAGAGTTTGAAAGAACCGGTTCTGCAACAAAGCCGGCGTATCGGAAAGCTATCCGATGCCCTCGAAGGATTAAAATATCTCTGCTCTCTTAAAAACATGGAAACACACGCCGATTTGATAGCAGGGCTCCCACTTTATCACCTGTCAGAGATATTCGAAGATGTCCGCACGCTGGCGGAATATGGCGCAGGAGAAATCCAACTGGAATCCCTAAAACTACTTCCCGGCACGGAAATGCGAAGAAGAGCAGAAGAGTTAGGCATCCAATACTCACCGCTCCCACCGTATGAAGTATTACAAACCCGCGAAATATCTGTAGACGAACTGCAGACAGCCCGTTACCTGTCCCGTATGTTAGACGGATTCTACAATACTTCTATCTGGCAGAAGATTACCCGGACACTCATCCTTGAAAATCCGCATTTCTTACATGAATTCCTTGACCATTTGGTTCAAACAGATGTCATCGACACTCCTCTTAGTTTGGAAAGAAGAGGTATTATCCTATATGATTTCTGCAAAAATCACTATCCGGATTACTTGACGCAAGTCAGCATCGCATGGATAGAAGCAGGTATGTCGCTAAAGAAAGCTCCGGCAGAAAGAGTAAGGACCAAAAGACAAGTTCCCCCTGAAGATTGGGAAGTAGTCTATGGCTCGTATCGTGAGAACCTACGTTTATGCTTTCTTCCCGTTGACGAAGAGGGACATGGATACTGGTTCGGCTTTGAATCGGAGATTCAGAAGATACAACCGGTTTTCAAAGCAACAAAACGATTATAAACATACATTATTATACGGCGGCAAGTGGTTTCGGGTAACTCGGACGTCGGGTGAAATCATACATAAGGATGACTCTCCTCAATGGTTCTTCCCATAAAAACAGCAAAGTTTTAGAAGCCAAACAAACTATCTTCCATTTTATTCTCTACCTTTGTAGAACGATAAAAAATACCCTATAATAATGAAGAACTTTATCAAGGGATTCCGGTTTACCCCCTCTAATTATCCGGCAGCAGTAGAAGAGAAAATACAGAAATACAGAAAACAAGGGTACAAACTTCCACCGCGTAAGGTGCTCCGTACTCCCGAGCAACTGGAAGGTATTCGGGAAAGTGCCAAAATCAATACGACACTATTGGATTATATCTCGGAGAATATTCGGGAAGGAATGTCCACCGAAGAGATTGACGTGATGGTTTATGATTTTACGACCAGTCATGGTGCCATCCCTGCCCCGCTCAACTACGAAGGATTTCCCAAAAGTGTTTGTACGAGCATCAATGATGTGGTATGCCATGGAATACCCAACAAAAATGAGATTTTGAAAAGCGGCGATATCATCAATGTGGACGTTTCTACCATTTACAAAGGATACTTCTCCGATGCATCCCGCATGTTCATGATTGGCGATGTTAGCCCTGAAATGCAAAAGTTGGTTCAGGTAACGAAAGAATGTATGGAAATAGGCATTGCCGCCGCACAGCCGTGGAAACAATTAGGCGATGTAGGCGCAGCCATCCAGGAACATGCCGAGAAGAACGGATTCAGTGTTGTCCGCGACCTTTGCGGGCATGGCGTGGGAATGAAATTCCATGAAGAACCGGATGTAGAACACTTCGGACGCCGCGGCACAGGCATGATGATTGTACCGGGCATGACCTTCACCATCGAACCGATGATTAATATGGGATCTTACGAAGTATTCATCGACGAAGCTGACGGATGGACAGTCTGCACCGACGACGGGCTACCCTCAGCCCAATGGGAAAACATGATTCTGATTACTGAAACCGGAAACGAAATTCTGACATATTGATGGAACTGATTCTACTTATTGTTATTGCCGTATTAGTGGTAGTCCTACTGGTATTATCACTGACAAAGGGCAATAACCAAACTCAAGCGGAACAATTGCAGATAGCTTTGCGCCAACAAATGCAAGAGAACCGGGAAGAGCTGAACCGCAGCATCCGGGAACTTCGCATGGAAATGACGCAAACGCTCAATCAGAATATGCAGCAACTGCAAGATGTCCTGCATAAGAACATGATGACCAGCGGAGAGTTGCAACGGCAGAAATTCGATTCGATGGCACGTCAGCAGGACACTCTGATTAAATCAACCGAGAAACGTCTCGATGATATGCGCCTGATGGTAGAGGAAAAGTTGCAAAAGACACTCAACGAACGAATCGGACAGTCATTCGAGATAGTCCGTTCGCAACTCGAAAATGTGCAAAAGGGACTGGGGGAAATGAAGTCTTTGGCACAGGATGTCGGCGGACTAAAAAAAGTGTTGAGTAACGTAAAAATGCGGGGAACATTCGGCGAAGTGCAACTCGGAGCATTATTAGAGCAAATGATGAGTCCCGAACAGTATGACGCTAACGTTAAAACGAAAAAGAGCGGAACCGAATTCGTCGAATTTGCGATCAAACTTCCGGGCAAAGATGACGCAAACAGTACCGTTTATCTTCCGATTGACGCTAAATTCCCGAAAGACATATACGAGCAATATTACGATGCCTTCGAAGCAGGAGATGCCGCGTTGATGGAATCATCCGGCAAGCAGTTGGAGAGTACAATCAAAAAAATGGCTAAGGATATCCATGATAAATATGTGGATCCGCCTTTCACGACCGATTTCGCCATCATATTCTTGCCTTTTGAAAGCATTTATGCCGAAGTAATCCGGAGAACAAGTCTCGTAGAGACACTCCAGAAAGAATATAAAATCGTAGTGACGGGACCGACGACGTTAGGAGCCATCTTGAACAGCCTTCAGATGGGCTTCCGTACCCTCGCCATCCAAAAGCGTACCGGTGAAGTCTGGACGGTATTAGGAGCCGTCAAAACGGAATTCGGCAAGTTTGGCGGACTGCTTGAGAAGGTACAGAAGAACCTGCAAAGTGCCGGTGACCAATTGGAGGAGGTAATGGGAAAACGGACGCGCGCCATCGAACGGAAATTACGCCAAGTGGAACAGTTACCGCTTGAAGAAAGCAGGAAAATCCTGCCGATTGACGGTATAGACGATGAACTTACAGATGAGTAGTAACATTGCTACTTTTATCAATGTCCCTGCCCCCTTGCAAGCACCACCCGAAGTACCATATACCCCAACACTCCGGAAAGTATGGAACCCGACAGCACACCAAACTTTGCCTGATTCAACAAGACCGGAGCATCGGCTCCGAAAGAGAGGTTGGCAATGAAAAGAGATACGGTAAAACCGATGCCGCCTAACAAAGCAATACCGACAAGATTCATCCAGTCCATTCCCAATGGTTTGGGAGTCAGTCTTATTCTGATAGCCAGCCAGGTAAACAAATAAATGCCAACAGATTTCCCCAGCAACAATCCGGCCGCTACCGCAATGCCCACATTACCGACCAACTCACCACCACTTCCGCTAAACACAACACCCGCATTGACAAAAGCAAAAAGCGGAAGAATCAGGTAATTAACCACCCCGTGCAGATTATCCTCCAATGACTGCAACGGGCTAATCACGCGGTCGGAAGCCGACTCCACCTCTTTCAGTTTGGCAATCTGCTCATTGGTCAACACAATACTCCCCGACTCCATGGTCGGAAAACCGGCTATCGTATGACGGATATGCTCAATATACTTTCCCACATCCAGACGAGGTTTCGCGGGAATAACAAAAGCCAGAATAACCCCTGAGATCGTACTATGAATGCCCGATTGCAGAAATAAATACCAGATAACCACCCCAATCACCAAAAAGAATATCTTATTGGTTGCTCCCCGCTTACCTATAAAATAAAGTAAAACATAAAGCAACACAGCCATTAGCAGATAGCCATAAGCAACATGCGAACTATAAAAAATGGCAATCACCAGGATACCACCAATATCATCGACTACCGCAAAAGCTGTCAGGAAGATTTTCAGACTTAACGGAACACGCTTCCCCAATAAACTCAGCACACCCAGTGAAAAAGCAATGTCCGTTGCCATCGGTATGGCAAGCCCTTGCCCACCGACACTGCCCGGTGGACAAATCAGCATATATATCATGACAGGAACCAGCATACCACCGCAAGCAGCAATAAAAGGCAATGCAGCCTTACGGAAAGAAGAGAGTTCACCGACCAGCAATTCTCGCTTAATTTCCAATCCTACCAACAAAAAGAAAATCGTCATCAAGCCATCATTGATAAACTCGAGCATTCGCAAATTTTCCCCGCCATGCGACAGTAAATTAAAGTTGCCAATTCGCAAATGAAGTTCATGCGACAAAAATTCCTGATACACCGGAGCCACTGAAGAGTTCGCAATGATGGCTGCCGAAATAGCAGCCAGAAACAATAGAATACTCGCCGTGATATTCATGGACGAGAAGTTCCGCATAGTCCGCAAAATAGTCATAACGAAAAGTTTTTAGTTTTTTCACCCCAAGCACAAAAATTCCGGTCACGATAGAAGAACAGATCTCTGGAAAATTACTTGAGACAATTAATCCAGCTTCAGTACGGCAAGGAATGCTTTCTGCGGCACTTCCACATTACCGATTTGCTTCATTCGTTTTTTACCTCTTTTCTGTTTTTCAAGCAATTTGCGTTTACGGCTCACGTCACCACCATAACACTTCGCAGTCACATCCTTACGGACTGCCTTAATCGTTTCACGGGCAATGATCTTTGCTCCGATAGCTGCCTGAATGGCAATATCAAACTGCTGACGCGGAATGAGCTCTTTCAGTTTCTCACACATCCGTCGTCCCATATCGTAAGCATTGTCAAAATGTGTCAAAGTAGAAAGAGCGTCCACAGGCTCACCGTTCAACAGGATATCCAGCTTCACCAGTTTAGAAGTACGGAAACCATTCGGATGATAATCAAACGACGCATACCCTTTGGAAATACTCTTCAACTTATCGTAGAAGTCGATTACAATCTCTCCCAAAGGCATGTTGTAATAAATTTCCACACGGTTACCGGAGATATATTCCTGCTTGATCAATTCACCGCGTTTACCCAGACAAAGCGTCATGATAGGACCGATATAATCGGTGGTTGTAATAATAGATGCTTTGATATACGGCTCCTCGATATGATCAATCATAGTCGGGTCGGGCATACCGCCGGGATTGTGCACCTCCTTCATATTACCTTGCTTATCATATATATGGTATGACACGTTCGGCACGGTAGTAATCACATTCATATCAAACTCCCGATCCAACCGTTCCTGCACAATCTCCATGTGGAGCAATCCGAGGAAACCGCAACGGAAACCAAAACCCAAAGCCAACGAAGACTCCGGCTGGAAAGTCAACGACGCATCATTCAACTGCAACTTCTCCAAAGATGCGCGAAGATCTTCAAAATCTTCCGCCTCAATCGGATAAACTCCGGCAAACACCATCGGCTTCACTTCCTCAAAACCGGCAATAGCCTTATCACACGGACGGGCAATATGTGTAATGGTATCTCCTACCTTCACCTCCTTGGAAGTTTTGATACCGGAAATAATATATCCTACATCCCCCGTACGAAGCTCGTTGCGAGGTACCATATCCATCTTCAGCACTCCCACTTCATCGGCATCATACTCTTTTCCCGTATTGAAGAACTTCACCTTATCCCCCTTACGAATCACACCGTTTTCAATCTTGAAATAAGCAATAATTCCACGGAAAGAGTTGAATACTGAATCGAAAATCAACGCCTGCAACGGAGCCTCTTCATCTCCTTCCGGATGAGGAATACGCTCAATCACAGCTGCCAGAATCTCTTCCACTCCCATACCCGTTTTGCCGGATGCACGGATCACTTCCTCCCGCTTGCAGCCCAACAAATCAACAATCTCGTCCTCCACTTCTTCGGGATTGGCACTCGCCATATCGCATTTATTAATCACCGGAATAATTTCAAGGTCGTGCTCAATTGCCATATACAGATTCGAGATAGTCTGTGCCTGCACTCCCTGCGAAGCATCAACAATCAGCAACGCACCTTCACACGCAGCGATAGAGCGCGACACCTCATACGAAAAGTCCACATGTCCCGGAGTGTCAATCAGGTTAAGAATATACTTCTCACCCTTGTAGGCATATTCCATCTGGATGGCATGGCTCTTGATAGTGATTCCCCTTTCTTTTTCCAGATCCATATTATCAAGCATCTGCCCCGAAGTCACCTGAATAGTGTGTGTAAACTCCAACAAACGGTCGGCCAAAGTCGACTTCCCATGGTCAATATGAGCGATAATGCAAAAGTTGCGTATATTCTTCATTCTGAATTCTTGTTAGTATAGCTTTTTGGTGTGCAAAGATACGTAAATGACAGAACAAAAAAAAATGCGTTGATAACATTATGATCATGTACCAACGCATTTTTTATTGCTTAAGTGAGTTACTCGCTTAGATCAATTTGATGAAGAGTCCATCTTCAACTTCTTCCACAGAGACTTTGTCTTCTCTCAATAACCAGCCAAGACCGAGGAACAGATCTTTGTCAACCAATTTAGTTGCTTTTTTAAGCTGCTTGGCAGTCATTCCTTCTGTTTGGTTCAGTGCATTCCAGATAGTACCTGCAATTACACCAGCTTTTTCTTTCAACATTTGCTTTGCAATTTTAGTTAGACATGCTTAAAATCATCCGGTCAAAAAGACTTTCAGGTTTTATTTCGGGGACAAAGATAGTTATTTTTATGTTATATAACATTTTATTGAGTACTTTTTATTGTTTTTGTAATAAAAAAGCATCTTCAGACCTCATTTAGGATGTTTCTCGAGATACTCCGACCAAATTCTTGCCGCTTCTTCCACCATTTTAGCACAGGGACGCTTGCTATAATATTGAGCAGTACGCTCTTCCGGAATCGTTGAAACAGGATCTTTTTTCTTTAATCCCAACAATTCACGACAAATGAGAGAACCGTTACGCTTCTTGAATTCAGTCGCCAGCTCTTGCACTACCGCATAATTGGCAGCTTTTCCTTCCCGGTCTGTCGCTTCCGTAGCGCCGGTTTCCAAGCCCGCCACCAAGAACATACCGCAGGCAGCTCCACACGTTTCGCGCATTCGTCCGATGCCCCCGCCAAAAGAGGCACCCATACGCAACGCCTGTTCCTGTGTAAATCCATACATATCCGCAAAGGCCGCTACCACCGACTGTGAACAGTTATATCCGCTCTTAAAAAGCTCCACTGCTTTCTGTATTCTATCTTCCATAAACTATTCAGCATTTTTATTTTGCACAAAAATATAAAAAAGTACCTTTGCATCGGATATTATAGCAAAGATAAAAATCAAAACCCCGGAAAATAGGAACAAAACAATGGCTACAACATTCGATATTCAACTCCCTCATTACCCGCGCGGATTTCATTTAATCACGCGTGATATCATTTCACAACTACCAGCACTTCCCGAAAGTGGTCTGCTGGTAGTCTTTATCAAACACACCTCTGCCGGACTAACCATCAACGAAAATGCAGACCCGGACGTGCGGCATGACTTCCAGACATTCTTTAATAAACTGGTTCCCGACGGTGCTCCCTATTTCATCCATACCCTCGAAGGGCCCGACGATATGAGCGCCCATATAAAAGCCTCCCTGACAGGAAGCTCGGTCACTATCCCCATCAAGAATCACCGCCTGAACTTGGGAATATGGCAAGGTGTCTATCTCTGCGAATTTCGCGACGGAGGAGACACCCGTAAATTGAGTATTACTATCCTATAATATTTCCAACGCCATCGGACAATGGTCAGAATGTACGACCTCATTCAGGATATACGCCCGTTTCAACAGCGGGCGTACCGGCTCACTGACCATACAATAGTCAATTCTCCAACCTTTATTCTTGGCACGCGAATTAAAACGATAGCTCCACCAAGTATATTCCTGTTTCTCGGGACAAAGCGTACGGAAAGAATCCACATACCCGGCAGACAGGAAACGTGTCATCCACTCCCGTTCTTCAGGAAGAAAACCACTGTTTGTCGCATTTCGGACAGGATCATGAATATCAATCGGTTCGTGGCAAATATTATAATCACCACAAAGAATCAAATTGGGACGGGACTTCTGCAACTCCGTCACATACTTCTGAAAATCTTCCAGCCATACCATTTTAAAAGCCTGACGTTCGTCCCCGCTCGTTCCCGAAGGGTGATAGACACTGACTACCGATAAATCTCCAAAGTCCGCCCGGATAAAACGTCCTTCATTATCATAAGCCTCCATTCCCATCCCATATTCCACATGGTCCGGTTCCTGCTTGGTAATTATGGCCACTCCACTGTATCCTTTCTTCTGTGCCGAATACAAATAAGACTTGTAACCCAACGCTTCAAACACCTCTCCCGGATATTGGTCCGGTTGCAGTTTCGTCTCTTGCAGACAAAGAATATCAGGATTCTCCTGCGCCAACCACTCCGGCAGACCTTTAGATACGGCAGCACGCAGTCCGTTCACATTATAAGTAATAATCTTCATCGATCTCTATTTATTGATTTATATTCATTTTATGAAAACAAAAGCATGATGTTCAGTACCGAAACAATAATAGCAATCGAATACAACACAAACGTGCTCCAACGACTATTGACATAATCTCCCATCACCTTGCGGGAAGACGTCAGCCCCACCTGCAAAAACACAGTAAAAGGCAATTGAATACTAAGTATCATTTGCGAAATAATCAGTCCTTTGAAAGGATCTCCAATAAAGAAAATCAGCAATAAGGCAATGCCCAAAGACAAAAGTACCCCTACCTGAGAGTGGCTGTCTTTGATATGATACGATTCGCCGAAAATACCTGCAAAGATAGAACCCGCCGCCATTCCGCTCGTAATGGTGGATGAAATACCCGCCATCAGCAATGCCAGTGCAAATACGATGGCAGCATTACTTCCCAACAAAGGTTCAAGCAACGATTTGGCCTGTTGCAGTTCCTCTACCTGAATACCGCTTTTAAAGAAAGTAGCGGCAGCCAGCAGAATCATAGCACTGTTAATCGCCCAGCCGACAATCATGGAAAAAAGAGTATCAAACAACTCATATTTCAAGACCTTCTTAATAGAAGCATCATCTTTCTTATTATATTCGTGACTCTGTATCACCTCCGAATGAAGGAACAGATTGTGAGGCATCACTACCGCTCCCAACACACTCATGATAATCAGCATACTTCCTTTCGGGAAAGAAGGAGTCACCCACCCTGTCGTCGCAGCTGGCCAGTCTATTTCCACCAGAAACAATTCGTAGATAAACGAAAGCCCGATGACGGAAACAAACGCAATGATGGAACGCTCTATCTTCTTATACGAATTAGTAAAAAGCATGATGGAGACAAAAAGCGTAGTCAACACAGCTCCCCATATAATAGGAATATCAAACAACATTTCCAACGCGATGGCACCTCCTAGGATTTCCGCTAAGGAAGTAGAAATCGATGCCAGCACTGCTGTACCAAGAATAGGTTGCGACACCCATTTAGGAGTATATTTAGTAGCCGCCTCCGAAAGACAAAGTCCGGTAACAATCCCCAGGTGGGCAACGTTATGCTGAAGAATGATCAGCATGACGGTAGACAAGGTAACCACCCAAAGCAAAGAATAGCCGAATTCGGAACCGGCGGCGAAATTAGAAGCCCAGTTTCCCGGATCAATAAATCCTACAGTCACCAGCAATCCCGGACCGATATATTTAAAAACATCCAGTCCACCCAGATAGCGTTTATGATCTTTTCGTTTTAAGTCTTGAAAAATATTCTTCATCCTTGCATAATAGTATCTTTAACTTCACAAATATACATCTAAATAACGAATGAAATTTAATTTTAGTTCAAAACACCAGCAAAGAAATAGACAATAAAAAGGGTATTAAGGTTAAGCAATAAACAGTCTCCGACAAACTAATTGCCAGAGACTGCAAGATTTTAATCTAAAAAAGATAAAAAAAGAAATCAATTAATATCCCATCTCATGCAATGCATGACATAATTGATCGGGACAAGACGTTGGTCTGCCACCACAACGCACTCCTTCGAGTTTTGCGATTACATCCTCCACCTTCATTCCTCTCACAAGGCGGGAAATACCTTGCAGGTTACCATTGCATCCTCCCCAGAAAGCAACTTCTTTCACCACTCCATCTTCTACCTTCAGTTCGATATTCGTGCTGCAAGTCCCCTGGGTCTTATACACATATTCCATAACCCTGCCTTATTCTTCTCCCCCTTCCGGCTGCATATTGGTATAAACAGTCTGCACGTCATCAAATTCTTCCAGACGTTCGATCATCTTATCCAATGTTTCGCGTTGTTCCGGAGTCACCTCTTTCAGGTCGTTCGGGATATACGTGAAGTCTCCGCCGACATCTTCAAAACCACATTCTTCCAAATGCTTCTGAATAGCAGCATAGCTCTTCGGGTTACCGTAGATCGTGATGGTCCCTTCCTCTTCGTCCTCATCATATTCATCTTCCACATCATAATCAATCAGATCCAGAATCAGTTCTTCCATATCCAATCCGTCTTTTTTCTTGAAAGTGAATACACATTTATGGTCGAACAGAAACGCAAGAGATCCCATTGTGCCGAGATTACCGCCAAACTTATTAAATACCGAACGAACATCAGCCACTGTACGGGTTGTGTTGTCAGTCAGAGTATCAACAAATACAGCAACACCGTGAGGACCATATCCTTCATAAGTCATGCTCTTGTAGTCGCTCTGGTCCTTACCCAATGCATTCTTAATAGCACGTTCAATATTATCCTTCGGCATATTTTCACGCTTACAAGTAGCGATAATTGAACGCAGTCCCGGGTTATTTTCTGGTTCCGGTCCGCCAGCCTTTACAGCAATAGCGATCTGCTTGCCCAATCTTGTGAATGTTTTAGCCATATGGCCCCATCTTTTCAATTTCGTGGCCTTTCTATATTCAAAAGCTCTTCCCATTGGTTTATATTTTTAGATTGAAATTTAAAGTTTATCTGATTATCTAAGTTTGGCACCCAGCTTATCTTCCAGGTTCTTTACCAGTTTCGACATGATCTTATCAATCATTTTATCATTCAAAGTCTGGTTCTCGTCTTGAAGCAAGAAGCTCACTGCATACGACTTCTTACCCGCTTCCAGATTCTTACCCTCATATACATCAAATAGTTCCACTTCTTTCAGCAGCTTCTTCTCCGTTTCGTAAGCAATCTTTTCAATTTCGGCAAATTGTATATGCTTGTCAAGCAGTAATGCCAGATCACGTTTCACGGCCGGGAACTTGGAGATTTCCTTGTAGCTGACCTTTACGGAACGGATTGCTTTCATCAGCTCCTTCCAGTTCAAATCGGCAAAATACACTTCATTGTCGATATCAAATGCTTTCAACAGTTTCTTCGTCACAATACCGAAGGAAGCAAGACGTTTCCCCCCCTCGTATTGACAGAGAGTGCGGCAGCAAAAATATCGTCCGTCAGATTACCGACAACCAGATTGTGCAAATCCAGCCCCAGACGCTTCAATATATTTTCCACATAAGCCTTCAATTCGTATACCGAACTGTTCTCATCTGCATGTGCCCATGAATTGGAAACTTTCTTACCGGTTACCCACAAACTCAAGTGATACTCTTCCGAGTAAGGATTCAATAACCTCTCTCCATTCTTCTTGTCAGCATCGAAATGATAGCAATTACCGAATTCGAAGAACTTCAAATCAGCCTTCTTACGATTCACATTATGAGCGATACTTTCCAGTCCCCCGAACAGTAAAGTCTGCCGCATAGCGTTCAAATCCGCACTCAACGGATTGAGCAACATCACCAGACGATTGGACGGGTAAGTCTCCAGACCATCATAATAAGCAGCACGAGTCAATGAGTTGTTCAGAATCTCATTAAATCCGCAGCCCACCAATTGCTCTGCCACCAGATTCTGCAATTTATTCGATTTATCATGTTCACCTTTTGTAGTCAGGCTGGAGTTCAGCGTAGTCGGGATTTCCACATTATTATATCCGTAGATACGAAGAATATCTTCAATCACGTCACAATCACGCTGCACATCTACACGATAAGGAGGAACGGCCAAAGTCAGTCCTTGTGTCGTTTCATTGATAATCTTCATTTCCAGACTGGTCACAATGCTCTTGATTGTCTCTACCGGAATCACTTTCCCTACCAAAGAATGTACTTTCTCATAAGCCAAATCGACGATAAAATCCTGTGCAGGAGTAGTGAACACGTCTTTTATTTCTGAAGAAATCGTACCGCCGGCCAGTTCTTTCACCATCATGGCAGCCAGTTTCAGGCAATAGATGACCCCATTCGGATCAATACCGCGTTCGAAACGGAAAGAAGCATCCGTATTCAAACCGTGACGACGGGCCGTCTTGCGCACCCATGTAGGATGGAAATAAGCACTTTCAATGAATACATCCGTTGTAGCTTCCGTAGAACCGGAGTTCAATCCGCCAAATACACCGGCGATACACATGGCTTCTTCCTTGTTACAAATCATCAGATCGCGTTCGTTCAATTTACGCTCCACTTCATCCAGCGTCACGAACGGAGTTCCTTCCGGCATTGTCTTGACAATCACTTCATTGCCTTTAATCTTTCCGGCATCGAAGCAGTGCAATGGCTGACCGAAAGCATGCACAATATAATTGGTAACATCCACAACATTATTAATAGGACGCACACCAATCAGACGCAATTTATTTTGCAGCCATTCCGGACTTTCCTTCACAGTGACACCTCTCACGGTAACGCCGGCATAATGCGGACAAGCCTCACTGTTTTCAACCTTCACTTCAATGTTTAAGTCATGGTTTTCCACTTTAAAACCGTCTACCGACGGACGCTGCAAAGTAGCCTGTTTGCCATTCTGAATCAGATAAGCGTATAAGTCACGAGCCACCCCATAGTGCGAGCAGGCATCCGCACGGTTAGGCGTAATGTCAACCTCAAGCACATAGTCGCTCTTGATATCGTAATAATCCTTGGCAAGCGTACCCGGAACAGCATTTTCCGGCAATACGATGATACCTGCATGATCCGTACCGAGACCTATTTCATCTTCGGCACAAATCATACCGGTAGATTCCACCCCACGGATTTTTGATTTCTTGATGGTAAAACATTCGTCACCGTCATAAAGTTTCGTACCTAAGGTAGCTACCACCACTTTCTGTCCGGCAGCCACATTCGGGGCACCACAAACAATCTGTACCGGTTCACCGTCCCCCAGATTGACTGTAGTAATATGCAAATGGTCGGAATTGGGGTGTTCAATGCAGGTCAGCACCTCGCCGATCACCAGTCCTTCCAAACCACCTTTAATGGTTTGCACTTCTTCCACACCACCAGTTTCCAAGCCGATAGACGTCAACGCAGCAGCTGTTTCATCAGGTGTAAGATCGAAGTTGACATACTCTTTCAGCCAGTTATAAGAGATATTCATATATTTAATTTTTATTGTTCCTCAAAAATATTTGCAAAGTTAATAAGATTTTTCGGTTGACCGAGAAGGATTTAAAGAAAAATGCAAAAGAAGCGTCAGAATGGCAAAGGACCATCTCCGGGTGCTCCAAATGGATTCTCTGTCTGCGGTGCAAAATCGGGTGTAGGAGGAGCTATCAAACTGGCATTACCCTCATTCATCTTCGATCCTAACATAGCCCCTGCAGGCTCACCCGGCATCGGGATCACCGTATCATCCTCCGGATTGGAGAAACGGGTATACTCACCCTTAAAGCGGAGCAGCACCTCTCCTACCGCACCATTACGGTGCTTGGCGATAACAATTTCCGCCATACCGCGCAAATCATTGCCGCGGTCATCCTGATAAATCTTATAGTATTCCGGACGGTGGATAAAGCACACTATATCGGCATCCTGCTCGATGGCTCCCGATTCACGAAGGTCACTCAACTGCGGACGTTTACCATCGATACCTTCACGACTTTCCACCCCACGATTCAACTGTGACAGTGCGATAATCGGAATATTCAACTCTTTCGCCAATCCTTTCAACGAACGTGAAATGGTGCTAACTTCTTCCTGACGACTGCCAAATGCCATACCACTCGCATTCATCAACTGAAGGTAGTCGATGATAATGATTCGCACCCCATGTTCACGTACCAGACGACGCGCTTTCGTTCGAAGTTCAAACACAGACAGAGACGGCGTATCATCCACATAAAGCGGTGCATCCATCAGGTACTTCAGTTTATAATCCAATTGCTGCCATTCATAATTTGCCAGCTGTCCACTTTTAATTTTTTCACTCGGAATCTCACAAACATTGGAAATCAAACGGTTCACCAACTGAACATTACTCATTTCAAGAGAAAACAAAGCCACCGGCTTCCGATAATCCACCGCAATGTTCTTGGCCATAGAAAGCACAAAAGCCGTCTTACCCATGGCTGGACGCGCAGCAATAATAATAAGATCGGAATTCTGCCAACCGGAAGTCATCTTGTCCAACTTCTTAAAACCACTCTCCAGTCCACTCAAACCGTCCGTTCGTGCCGCAGCTTTCTGAATCAGTTTATAAGCCTCATCAATCACGGGATTGATCTGCGTATAATCTTTTTTCATGTTCTGCTGCGAAATTTCAAAAAGCTTGCCTTCCGCTTCCTGCATCAGGTCGTCCACATCCAAAGTCTCGTCAAACGCCTTACTCTGGATATTACTTGTAAACGTTATCAACTCACGCGCCAAAGATTTCTGTGCAATGATACGGGCATGATACTCAATATGTGCCGATGAAGCCACCTTGCTACTCAATTGAGTAATATAGAAAGGCCCCCCCACCTCTTCCAATTCACCGCGTTTGCTAAGCTGTTCCTTTACAGTCAGAATATCCACCGGTTTCTGGTTCACTGCAAGGTCGGTGATAGCAGAGTAAATCAACTGATGCCGATGTTCGTAAAAAGATTCGGGACGAAGAATTTCACTCACCAATGAATAAGCATCCTTTTCAATCATTAAAGCTCCTAAAACAGCTTCTTCCAATTCAGGAGCCTGCGGCTGAATACGACCATAATCATTTACCGGTTGCACTTTAGTAGACTTTGTTTTGCGGATATATTTTTTCTGTTCAGCCATTAATCAATTAAAAATTAAAAATTAAACATTAAAAGTCGCAACCGGATAGATCCATTCACAACAACATTCTTCCGGTCGGGAGGGCAAAGATAGAATATAATAACGAAGAATAGATAAGGAAAAATGAAGATTTTAGTAACTTTGCCCCCTGTGCTGCATTTTTATATTTTTTAATTTTTAATTGATCATGATCACTTTTCCTAATATCAAAATAAACCTGGGACTTTCCATCACGGAAAAACGCCCGGATGGATACCATAACCTAGAAACAGTTTTCTATCCGGTGGCTCTTGAAGATGCTCTAGAAATACGGACTTCTGCTGAAGCAGAAAAAAAGATCACCCTCCACCAGTATGGCATGGCAATAACTAGCAATCCGGAGGACAACCTCGTTGTAAAGGCTTATTCACTGCTGGACAATGAATTTCACCTTCCCCCTGTCGAAGTTCATTTGTACAAACATATTCCTTCGGGAGCCGGACTGGGGGGAGGTTCATCCGATGCCGCTTTTATGCTGAAGTTGCTCAATGATCATTTCCAGCTGGAATTGTCCGAAGAGCAACTGGAGGTATATGCTGCTACCTTGGGAGCAGACTGTGCTTTCTTTATTAAAAACAAGCCGACCTATGCCGAAGGTATCGGAAACATCTTCTCCCCAGTCGAACTTTCATTAAGCGGCTATCCAATCATAATTGTCAAACCGAATGTTTTTGTTTCCACCCGGGAAGCCTTTTCCAACATTCATCCCCACCGTCCGGAATATCCGGTCAGGGAAATAATCCGGCGTCCGGTGCAAGAATGGAAAGATACCTTAATCAATGATTTCGAAGCAAGTGTATTCCCGCAATACCCCGTTATCGGAGAAATCAAAGAAGAGATCTATCGTCGAGGAGCAATCTACGCATCCATGAGCGGCTCCGGATCTTCGGTGTTCGGGTTGTTTGCTCCCGAAATCACCCTACCGGAGGTTGATTGGGGGACGGACGTATTCTGTTTTAAAGGAAAGCTATAACGAGCCCTACAGCGTGGGATATTCAGTAATGTCTCTAATGCTTAAAGACAATAAAAACGGTACCACGACTCACGCCGTAGTACCGTCACAACACAAACACAAAATAAAACACGACAAAACTACTATGTAATCTTTCCTGTCTATGCCTGAGAGGCATACGTACTATCTATGTATATTCACATACTCATAAATAGCTTCAGGTCGATTAGCATTAAATAAACAAACCGCATGCACGATTTGTTCAGTTCCCTATTTAATTAAAAAATCCTCATTTATGAGATCCTTTTTCACGAAGTTTCAATTGCCAGTTCCATGCAGAGCGTAAAGTATCCTCTAAAGTCTCTACGGCCTTCCATCCCAGCTCTTTATTAGCAAAATCCGGATTAGCCCAGACCTTTTCAATGTCACCCGCACGACGTCCGACAATCTGATAATTCAATTTTACACCGGTGGCTTTTTCAAAAGCATTTATCAATTCCAATACAGAAACGCCACGTCCTGTACCGATATTAAACACTTCCACTTTTTCTTTTTGTGTCTTTTCCAAGATACGACGGATAGCAATCACATGTGCTTTAGCTAAGTCAACCACATTAATAAAGTCACGGATACAAGAACCGTCCGGTGTATCATAATCATCCCCAAACACGCTTAGTTTCTCACGGATACCGATAGCTGTCTGAGTCAGATATGGAATCAGGTTTTGAGGAACCCCGTTGGGCAGTTCACCCAGCAATGCAGTAGGATGTGCACCAATCGGATTGAAATAGCGCAACATGATTGCATTGATCGGAGCACCTGAAGCTACCGTATCACGAATAATCTCTTCGTTGATCTGTTTGGTATTTCCATAAGGTGATTCCGCTTTCTTAATGGGAGCCTTCTCCGTTACCGGCAGTTCATCCGGCTGGCCGTATACTGTACAAGAAGAAGAGAACACAATACCTTCTACTCCATGTTTTGGCATCAATTCGAGAAGATTAATCAAAGAAACCAAGTTATTACGGTAGTAAAGCAACGGTTTCTGTACCGACTCTCCTACAGCTTTGCTTGCTGCAAAGTGAATGATCGCCTTAATTCCTTTATATTTTGTAAATACTGCATCCAGACCGGCAAAGTCCAAACAATCCAATTTCTCAAAAACCGGGCGAATACCGGAAACTTTCTCTATATTGTCAACAACGTCAGCATTAGAATTTGATAAATTATCGATAATGATTACTTCATATCCACTGTTTTGTAACTCCACAACAGTATGAGACCCAATATATCCTGTCCCGCCTGTCACTAAAATTCTTTCTTTCATATATTTTATAAATGGTTAGTTTCTCGGTTTATTATTGTTTGAGTTACAAATATATGGAAATAAAATGGATTTGCAATACCTTATCACGAATTTATTTACCGAGAAGCAAAAAAAGTACAAATTAGGGGATTCAGGTAAAAAAAGAATTGGAAACTCCGGCTTGTATGTCACTACATAGCAGAGCTTCCAATCCTCTATTTAATTATCAACTGTAAATCCTTACACCACGCCGGAGAATCCCATGAATGCCATAGCAAGCAAACCGGCGGTAATCAAGGCAATCGGAGTTCCTTGCATTCCTTTCGGAACTTTCACGAGGCTCATCTGTTCGCGCAACCCGGCAAAAAGCACCAGTGCCAGACCGAAGCCAAGAGCCGTAGAGAATGCATACACAACGCCTGTTAGCAGATCATAGTCTTTCTGAATCACCAGGATAGCCACACCAAGAATACAACAGTTGGTCGTAATCAGCGGCAAGAACACACCCAAAGCCTGATATAGAGCCGGGGATACCTTTTTCAGAATGATTTCCACCATTTGCACCAGTCCGGCAATCACCAAAATGAACGTAATCGTCTGCAAATAGCCCAGTCCGAAAATATCCAATACAAACTTCTGTATCAGGAAGGTGACGATGGTAGCAATGGTCAGCACGAAAGCAACCGCAGCGCTCATACCCAACGCAGTCTCCACCTTCTTGGATACTCCCAAGAACGGGCAGATACCCAAGAACTGCGACAACACGATGTTGTTTACAAAGATTGCCGAAATAAATATCAATATATATTCCATATTCTTTTCTTATTTAATTGAATTAGGCCTTCTTTAAACTGTTAATCAGCGCAATGAGGTATCCCAAAGCGATGAAAGCACCCGGAGCCAATACAAATACCAACATTCCATATTCTTCCGGCATGATGGTCAGATTGAAGATTTTACCGGTTCCCAAAAATTCGCGAACAGCCCCCAGCAAAGTCAGGGCGATGGTAAAACCAAGTCCCATGCCGATACCGTCGAACATAGAGGCAACCGGATTATTCTTGGCAGCGAAAGCTTCGGCACGCCCCAGTACGATACAGTTTACTACAATCAACGGAATGAAAAGACCGAGTGTAGCATATAGTCCCGGCACGTAAGCCTGCATCACCATTTGAAGCAAAGTCACGAAAGACGCGATCACCACAATAAAGGATGGAATACGCACCATATCCGGAATCAGATTCTTTATTAAAGAGATCACCACATTCGAGCAGATTAACACGAACATGGTGGCCAGTCCCATGCCCATACCATTGATGGCCGATGACGTGGTACCCAATGTAGGACACATACCGAGCAGGAGTACAAACGTAGGATTCTCTTTAATAATCCCGTTCATCATTACTTTAAAGTTATTCATATCTGTCTCCTTTCTTATTTTGCACTGACTGAATCAGTGAGTTCAACTCTAATAGTAGCTTGGGTAGTGGTATTCGTCTCTTCAGTAATAGTTTCCGCTGAAGCAACATTTTCGGGAGCCGCTACTTGAGAGGCACCGGTCACTCCGTCCGCCTCTCCGCCCTCAGCCTTATAGACTCTATAAGCAGCGTTGACAGCATTCAGAAAAGCACGTGAAGTAATAGTAGAAGCCGTAATAGCATCCACCTCTCCCCCATCTTTGCTGACAGTCAATGGAGTTTCACCCGGATTCATACCCAAAATAGATTTTTTGCTCTCTTCGTGAGATACCGCCTTTTCTCCCTTGGCAGGATCATAAGCCCCGAACCATTTATCGGCTTTAGAACCCAATCCCGGAGTTTCCGCATGGGCCAACAGGGAGTAGTTATAAATTTTACCTTCAGCATTAAAACCAACCAAGACTTTCAGCTCGCCACCAAATCCCATTGATTTAGCTTCCACAGCCGTACCCACCAGTTCTTCTCCATTCTTAGCCGGATAAACGATAAAATCTACGTTCTTCTTTCCGTCTTTCTCGCTGAAGATCGTATCACTCTCCGCTACCGGATTATTGGTAAATTCAGGAAGAACCTTTTTCAAAGCCTCGTTCAGCGTCTTCGCATTTGCTTCAGCGATGGGATCTTTCGTCAGTTCATTCACATAAGCCAGCAACGCTACGGAGACAGCAGTCACTCCCGTAAGCACTAGCAACATATTCTTTAAAGATGATTCTAACTTTTTCATTTCTTCTTCGCTACCTCCCCAAAGCGTTTAGGTTTACAATAGGTGTTAATCAGCGGAGTGAACGCATTCATAATCAGGATGGCGAACGACATACCTTCGGGATAGGCTCCAAACAGGCGGATAACCACCGTCAGCAAACCGATACATACACCATAAATCAACATTCCTTTCTTGCTCATCGGAGAAGTCACATAGTCGGTTGCCATAAAGACGGCCCCCAGCATCAGACCACCGGAAAGCAACTGCAATACCGGAGAAACATATTTTTCCGGATCTGTAAGGTGCATGATACCGGCAAAGATAAATACGGTAGCCAGGATAGATACAGGAATATGCCAGGTGATAATCTTCTTCCAAAGCATATAAACCAACCCGATCAATAGAGCCAGTGCGCTCACTTCACCCAAACATCCGCCGTTCTGTCCGATCAGCAAGCTCAATGCATCCGGAATCTGGCTTAAAGCATCCATAGCTGCGCTCTTATCTGTAGCATGAATCGCCTGTTTCATCAATGCTAGCGGAGTAGCACCGGTGGTAGCGTCCGTATAGGCTGTCAACTGTCCGACTACCGGCCAGCTGGTCATCTGCACGGGGAAAGAGAGCAACAAAAATACACGTCCTGCCAATGCAGGGTTGAAAGGATTGCATCCCAGTCCGCCAAAAGACATCTTGCCTACACCGATAGCAAACAATGCGCCCACGATGATAATCCATATAGGCAGGTTAGACGGTAAGTTAAATGCCAGTAACACACCTGTGATGATGGCAGAGCCGTCACAAATGGTAGTGGCAGGCTTCTTCATTACATATTTTCCGATCGCCCATTCAAAAAACAAACAAGCCGCAACGGAAGTAGCCGTGACAATCAGGGCACCCAGTCCGAAGAAATAGAGAGACACCAGAAAAGCCGGAATCAGTGCGATCAGCACGCCATACATATTTTTCTGTACGCTGTCTCCGCCATGGACGTGGGGCGATAGTGATACGATTAATTTATTTTCCATATTCGTTATTTTTTAGCTTGACGTGCACGAATCATACCTCCCACTTTGCCTTTACCCAGACGACAATAGTCGAGCAACGGACGGTTGGCAGGACAAGTGAACTGGCAAGAGCCGCACTCGATACAATCCATGATTCTTTCTTTTTCCATTCTTTCAAAATCTCCGTTTTCAGACAAGGCTCCGAGCAGGTACGGCTCCAGTCCCATCGGACAGGCACTCACACACTTCGCACAACGGATACAAGTCTGTGCCTCACCACGTTTGGCTTCCTTTCTGTTCATAATCAAGATACCGGAACTGCCCTTTGCAGTAGGAACCTCTGTGTTTACCAACGCCTTACCCATCATCGGACCACCACCAATCACCTTACCGGTATCTTCGGGAAGTCCACCGCAAGCGTCGATCAACTGCTTCATCGGCGTACCGATACGAGCCAGGAAGTTAGACGGTTTGGCAACCGACTTTCCTGTCACGGTAACCACCCGTTCGAACAACGGCTTATTCTTCTGTACCGCTTCATAAACGGCAAATGCTGTTCCCACATTCTGCACGACTGCTCCCGTAGAGATAGGCAACGCACCGCTGGCCACCTGTCGTTTGGTAATTGCATCGATCAACTGCTTTTCACCTCCTTGCGGATATTTCACCTTCAAGGGCACAATCTCGATGCCTGCGTAGTTGACAGCCACTTTCGTCATCAGCTCGATAGCATCCGGCTTATTATTTTCGATTCCGATAAATGCCTTGTTCACTTTCACCGCTTTCATCAGGATAGAAACACCTACCATGATTTCTTCCGCATGTTCCAGCATCAGCTGATGGTCGGCAGTCAGGTAAGGTTCACACTCTACGGCATTGATGATCACACATTCAGCCTTGAAAGAAGGAGGAGGACAAAGTTTCACTTGAGTAGGGAAACATGCACCGCCCAGCCCTACGATTCCGGCATCGGCAATCTTCTTCACAATTTCTTCTGCAGAAAGATTGCACTCTTTCACCAGTGTAGTGCTACGGTCGATCGTTTCTTCCCATTCATCGCCTTCCACATCAATGAAGATAGCAGGTTTCGCATAACCGCTGGCATCGACTATGGTATCAATCTTCGACACTTTACCACTGACTGAAGAGTGAATTGCTGCCGAAACAAAGCCGGCAGGTTCGGCAATCTTGGTGCCTACCTTTACCACATCCCCTTTCGCAACAATCGGTTTTGCAGGAGCACCGATGTGCTGTCCCAGCAAAATAACAGCCTTTGCAGGAACTTCCGCTGTGATAATGGGTTGATGTGCCGACAATTTATTTTCGTGTGGATGAACTCCACCAATTGAAAATGTCTTTAACATACAATTCTGTATTTTATTCTGTTATTATTCTGTTACTTTCGGAGCTTCAGCCGGAGCTTTCGGAGCAGCCGTTTCTTTCGGAGCATCCGGAGCCTCTTCCGTCTTCGGTTTGCGCGGCGGAAAATTCAACTCGACAATGGCATTCTGCGGACAAACTTCCACACATTTCCGGCAAGATTTGCACTTGTTCGGATCGATGTAAGCCAAGTTGTTTTCCAACGTAATAGCTTCGAACGGACAAGTCTTCACACACTTGCCACAACCGATACAACTAACCGTACAAGCCTTGCGTGCCACCGCTCCCTTATCCTTATTCACACAAGAGACGTATACACGGCGCGACTTCTTTCCTTGAGGGCGAATCTCGATAATCGCCTTCGGACAAGCCTTCACACAAGCACCACAAGCCGTACATTTCGCTTCGTCCACTTCCGGAATTCCTGTTTCAGGATTCATGTGGATGGCATCGAACCGGCAGGCAGCCACACAATCGCCACATCCCAAACAACCGTAGCTGCACCCGGTTTCTCCGCCATACAGCGAAGCAGCGATCGCGCAACTCTTAGCACCGTCGTACTGGTTGATACGCGGACGATTGCTACAAGTTCCATTACATCTAACCACTGCTACCATCGGTTCAGCCTCACCGGCTGCCAGTCCGAGGATATCAGCAACCTTTGCCATAACAGGCTGTCCGCCTACGGGGCAGAACTTGCCATCCAGTGATCCGGCTTTGACACAAGCGTCGGCAAATCCGCTACAACCAGGGTAGCCACATCCACCACAATTAGCCTGGGGCAAAACTTCCCCCACCTGGGCAATCCGCGGGTCTTCATACACGGCAAATTTCTTGGAAGCTACATAAAGAATAGCGGCCAATACAAGCGCTATCGCTCCCAATGAAATCACTGCAATCAGAATCAAATTCATAATGTTTTAGTTATTTATTGGTTTTATAGTAAATGAAAATTTCTGTTTCAGTCGCATTTTATTGAGCCACAAGACGAAATAATAAGGCATAAGGACAGCTAAGGAAAAAAGAGCTGCATACAATTCATTCTCCATCAATGCCATAAAAAGGAATAAAGAAAAAATCAGAAGTATGAAAGGAAGTACAAAAGCCAATACTACCGCCATCATGCCCATCGACATTTCGCCAACTACCATCACCCTCTCTCCTACTTGATAAGAAGCAGCCGCAGTATCCGTTATATCTATGATTTTGTCCTTACTATCCGATGAGGAACAGTGCCCCTTTGCACTACAAGCCGCACAAGCCGATGTCTGGACAATCCTCACCGACAGATGAGAATCTTGTATGTTTTCCACAATACCTAGATGCTTTATAATATTATTAGTCATTTTGCAAACTCCGCATTACAAATCGCGGCAAATTTAATCATTATTTGTGAACTACGAAGCATTCCCCGTATTTTTTCTACATAATAATCTGTTATTTTCGTGTTTGCGTTATCGTACACGGGAAATAATACAAATTTACTTTACACGCTTTTAACGCTACGTTAAAAGAATCAATTTTATTTATTTGCGTTAATCATTTAATAATAAACACATTAAATGATTATTTTTCTTCCTATATTCCATAGTAAAACATGCAATTTGCATACGAAGCCAGCAATTACAAAAAAACAGAAGAATATATGACTTATTCGAAATTTTATTCATATCCTACGCAGTTCCGAGCTAAAACCGGTTCGTTTCCACACGGTTTTGCACAAAATATTCTTTCTCATATAAGATAAAAAGTGCAAAACATCTGCCATCTGCAACAAAATCGAGATTATAGATTAATTATCAATCAGTTATAGCGTTGCAGATACCTGTTGCAGATAGTTACAGATAATGGTATCTACAACACTCTGTGTGGCGATGGAAAGCTGTCTTTCAAGAGCAAGGTAACTGGTAAGAACAAGGTAACCCAGCCAAACAGCTACGCATAAATCTCCGTTTCCTTACTTTGAAACTCCAGTTTCCTTACTTTGAAACTCCAGTTTCCTTACTTTGAAACTCCAGTTTCCTTACTTTGAAACTCCAGTTTCCTTACTTTGAAACTCCAGTTTCCTTACTTTGAAACTCCAGTTTCCTTACTTTGAAACTCCAGTTTCCTGCTTGGAAACGAGAGTTCCCACGCAGGAAACTATGAATCGGAAGTAGGATACTGACGGAATGACCGGTACGATTCGTTTACGGTGTTGCAGATAACGGGCTATCTGCAACCATCTGCAACAGTATCTGCAACGTTGTAACCAACTGTTTATTAATACATTATATCGATTTCGTTGCAGATGGCAGATGTTTTGCATTTTAAGAATGATATGTGTATAAACAATTATGACACCATACCATTGGTACGATGTCATAATATCAATAGAACCACGTCAAAATACCGAGGTCGTAATGACATGATGTAATTACGCTAACCTAATTTATTTATTTTTCTTCCAAAGCTTGCTCATATCCTCCAATGTCTTGCCCTTCGTTTCAGGCACCCAACGCCAAACGAAGATGGCAGCAGCTACGCAGATTATGCCATATAAACTATACGCAAACATCGGGCTGAAATCGTACAATGCCGGAAAAGTAGAAGATACAATATAGTTAAATATCCATTGGAAAGCTACAGCGATAGCCACTGCTTTACCACGAATGGTGTTTGGGAAAATTTCCGAGATCAATACCCAGCAAATCGGTCCCCAGGACATCATGAAGAATGCTGCATATACAATCACTGAAAGTACCGGAAGAATGCCCTTTATTGCCATGCTATCACACATTGCCACTGCAAATGCACCTACGGCCATACCGATAGAACCGATAATCAAAAGAGGTTTACGCCCAAAGCGATCTACTGTAAAGATAGCAACCAGTGTAAAGACAATATTTACAACACCCATAATAACTGTCTGCATCATGCCACCTCCTTCTGCACCCGCATTTTCAAATATACGAGGAGCATAATATAGTACCGCATTAATACCGATAGCTTGTTGGAATACAGAAAGCAAAATACCGATCACAATTACTGCCATTCCATAAGTCAATATTTTCTCTGTCTTCTCATGAGCAGTAGCTTTAATATCATTAAGGATTTCCTGTGCTTTTGTCTTACCATTGATCTTTTCCAGAATTGAGTAAGCCTTTCCATCCTGCTGTATCAATACAAGATAACGGGGAGTCTTCGGAACAAAGAACAACAACAAACCAAAGAAAGCAGCAGGAAAAGCTTCCGAACCAAACATGTAACGCCATCCTTCATAAACAGTCCACATATCAGATTCAGCACTAACAGACAGTGCACCGGCCGCATCTTTCAATATAACAGGATTCTGATGATCGCCCATAATCAGGAAATTCACAAAGTACACTACCAACATACCAAAGATGATAGCAAACTGGTTACATGACACAAGCGTTCCACGAATATGGGAAGGGGCTATTTCAGCAATATACATCGGGCAGACTGCAGAAGCCAGTCCTACTCCGACACCCCCCAAAACACGATACAAATTAAAGGCAATCAACAGATCCATGTTCGGTTTTCCATATTCGAAGAATAAGAATTCCGGATAATAAGAACCTAATGCTGAAAGAAAAAAGAGTACGGCTGCAAGCCTTAAGGAATTACGGCGCCCCAAACGGGAAGCAAATATACCGGAGATCGCACCACCCAGTACACAGCCAATCAATGCACTGGAAGATGTGATTCCATGCATTACTTTATTATATTGAAAATCGGAAGCCGAAAGGAAAAATGCCTCCAATCCTTTCTCTGCACCCGAAATAACGGCTGTATCATATCCAAACAGCAGTCCTCCCAAAATGGCGACAGAGGTTATCGAATATAGGTAGAGTTTACTACCCTCGTTCGTTGTATTAATCATAGTTATAAGTAGATAAAATAGTGTTGTAGTAGTTGGACATATATCACCACAGATTTCACAGATTGACACAGATAAGATTCAAAATGAGAGAGAAGAGAAATCTGCCTGTGAGAATCCGTGTAATCTGTGGTGGGTTTAATTAGCAATACATATTCAGAATTGCTTCATAAAGCTCTTGTTTACCGCTGGTCTGCTTCGGTTCGCCGTTTGCTTTAGCATAAGCGACTACGTCTTCCAAAGTCAACTTGCCATCTTCAAATTCCTTACCTTTACCACCATCGAATGAAGCGTAACGGTCAGCCAACATTTTCTTATATGGAGATTCGTTCAACAGAGCAGCTGCACTTTCTAATGCACGAGCCATAGCATCCATACCTGCGATATGAGCGATGAAGATATCTTCCAGATCAGTAGAGTTACGACGAGTTTTAGCGTCGAAGTTTGTCCCACCGTTACCCAAGCCACCATTACGGATAATTTGCATCATAGCTTGTGTCAGCTCGTAGTTGTCAATCGGGAACTGGTCTGTATCCCAACCATTCTGATAGTCACCACGGTTAGCATCGATAGAACCCAACATGCCGTTGTCTACCGCTACTGCCAATTCGTGTTCAAAAGTATGACCAGCCAAAGTTGCGTGGTTTACTTCAATATTTACTTTAAAATCTTTATCCAAACCATGAGCTTTCAGGAAGCCGATTACAGTTTCTGTATCTACATCATACTGGTGTTTAGTCGGCTCCATCGGTTTCGGTTCAACCAGGAAAGTTCCCTTGAAACCACGAGCACGAGCATAATCGCGAGCCATAGTCAACATTTGCGCAAGATGTTCTTTTTCACGTTTCTGATCTGTATTCAGCAGAGACATATAGCCTTCACGCCCACCCCAGAACACATAGTTCTGGCCACCCAGTTCAATCGTTGCGTCGATTGCATTCTTGATCTGAACAGCAGCACGAGCTACCACGTCAAAATCAGGATTAGTAGCAGCACCGTTCATATAACGTGCATGACCAAATACATTGGCAGTGCCCCACAACAGTTTGATACCTGTTTCAGCTTGTTTCTGTTTAGCATAAGCTACGATTGTTTTCAGGTTGGCTTCGTATTCTTCGATGCTTGCACCTTCGGATACTAAGTCTACATCGTGGAAACAGTAGTATTCAATACCCATTTTCTGCAAGAACTCGAAACCTGCATCCATTTTATCTTTTGCAGCTTGTATAGCATCAGCATTACTATTCCAAGGGAATTGTTTGGTTCCGCCACCAAATTGGTCACCGCCTTCAGCACACAAGGTATGCCACCATGCCATAGAAAATTTCAACCAATCTTTCATCTTCTTACCGTTGATAACCTTTTCAGCATCGTAATAACGGAATGCCAACGGATTCTTACTATCTTTACCTTCGAACTTAATCTTTTCAATTCCCGGGAAAAATTCTTTTGTTGCCATAATTCTTTTATTTTTAAATGGTTATTATTTAGATTGTTATTTATCTGTAGATAAAACCGAAGCCGGTATGCTACCGGTCATCGACTTCTCGAGACGATATTTCCACTTTGCATAAGCGTCGGCATATTCCTGCCGTTTCGCCACATTAGGCTCGATCACATCCAGTTTGTCAAGCGTAGCAAACGCTTCATTGTTATCTTTGTAAATGCCTGCACCGATACCTGCACCTTTCGCAGCCCCCACAGAACCGTCTGTATCATAAAGCTCGATAGTAGCTCCTGTAACTCCCGCCAACGTATCGCGGAAGATAGAGCTCAAGAACATATTAGCATGTCCGGCATGGATCATCTTCACGGGAATTCCCATCTGCTCCATGATATCAATGCCGTATTTAAAAGAGAATACGATACCCTCTTGAGCGGCACGAATCATGTGGTGTCTACTATGTGTATTGAAGTCCAGTCCACAGATGCTACAACCGATTTCTTTATTGTTCAACATGCGCTCGGCACCGTTACCAAAGGGCAGGATACTGATTCCTGCGCTACCGATAGGAGCTTTGGAAGCCAACACATTCATTTCATTATAAGATATTCCTTCGGGAGCAATGTTCCGTTTTACCCATGAATTAAGAATACCTGTTCCATTAATGCAAAGCAGTACTCCCAGACGTGTCTGGTCCATCGTATGATTGACATGGGCAAAGGTGTTGACACGTGACTGCGGATCATAGTCCACTTCACCATTCACACCATAAACCACTCCTGATGTTCCCGCCGTAGAAGCTATTTCACCCGGGTTGAACACGTTCAGAGAGAGAGCATTGTTAGGCTGGTCACCTGCACGATAAGTAATCGGTGTTCCTTTTTTCAATCCAAGTTCTTCGGCAGCTATTGCACTGACGCATCCCTGCTCTGCGAAGGTCGGTTTAATATCTGCAATCAAAGAAGAGTTGAATCCGTAATAATCCATTAGGAAATCAGCCACTCGGTTGTGCTTGAAATCCCAAAACATACCTTCCGAAAGTCCGGAAACGGTTGTGCAAATTTCTCCACTCAACTTCATGGCAATATAATCACCCGGCAGCATTATCTTGTAAATCTGCTCATAAATGGCAGGTTCGTTTTCTTTAATCCATGCCAACTTGGAAGCTGTAAAGTTTCCCGGTGAGTTCAACAAATGAGAAAGACATCTCTCCTCTCCGATTGTTTCAAACGCTTTCCGGCCGTATGGTACCGCACGGGAGTCACACCAGATAATAGCAGGACGCAGGACATGCTGATTCTTATCAACACATACCAATCCATGCATCTGATAAGAGATACCAATGGCTTTAATTTCAGCAGCACTCACTCCGGATTCTGTCATAATAGCCTGTGTAGCCAATTTTAAGTTTTCCCACCAACTTTCCGGATCTTGTTCCGCCCACCCGGGGTTCACTGCAATGATATTTGCCTCCGTTTTCGGAAAAAATGCCGATGATACACATTTACCTGTTTCAGCATTTACCAAACTCGCTTTTACAGACGAGCTACCTATGTCATAACCTAATAAAAACATGATGATGTTTACGATTTAACGATTTACTATTGAATACTTAATACTCGAATTAATCTCACCTTCTCACCTTATTATATATCTTCTTATCAAATTTATAATAACGGGCAGCACGGTGAGCCACTCCTTGTTGTTTTTCTTCCAAAGGAACCACATATTCCATCATGGATATTTTCTTATGAAAGTTGCGTACATCCACAGTTTTGTCGTATACCAATTCAAAAAGAGTTCTTAATTGTGCAGCTGTAAATTTGCGCGGAAGCAGTTCGAACAATATGGAAGGGTTAAATTCTACAAACTGGCGAATATAAGTCATCGCTTCCTTAATAATCAGATTATGATCGAAAGCCAATGTTTTCACCTCTTTCAAAGCAATCCAACAAGCCTGATGATCGTCCAGATTCTTGTCCAATGTACGGTCTATCTTTACCATCGACAAATATGCAATGGTCACAATACGTTCCACTCTTGACTGCATAGCTCTTTCCAGCCAACGCACATCTTTCGGATTACTCGTTCTGTTTTTAGAGCCGAATGCTTTAAACTGTATCAGATTCACATTCTTAAGTCCTGTCAGTTCATACAAAACCCGTTGTGCCGCTTCATCCAGATCCTCATCCATATATATAAGACTTCCGGGAAGTTTCATATCGTGATATACTTCTCCATTATCCTCTCCTGCACGTTTTACAAGCAACACTTTCAGCTGTTCTCCGTCAAAACCAATCACTACACAGTCCACTGATATATGATTGTTTGCTAAAGGTGTATTTTTCCGTAAATTTTGCATATCCTTTTCTTTAATCCGATGCAAATATAGAGGCTAATATTCATCAAAACAAACATCGAAACTATGCTATAAAACATTGTTTATCATACAAATACATATCATACATTCTACAATATGAACAGTTAGTGTTATCTTACGAATTACAATATGTATTTTACTATTTCCACAAGTGAGTAATTGTATATAGTACGAAAACCAGATGGATGCTTTATTATCAGTACTTTTCATCTCATTTCCAACAGATACCGGCAAAGATACTTATTGTATTTTAAACGATATATCATTTTGTACCTTATCGTTTTTATTCTATCTTTGTCAAGTAAATATTAAAAAAACTAAAATGGATCGTCATCCAGTCATTTTATCCATTGCCGGTTCCGATTGTTCGGGAGGTGCGGGTATTCAGGCAGACATAAAAACAATCTCTGCTTTAGGAGGCTATGCGGCATCAGCCATTACTGCCCTCACCATACAAAACACATTGGGAGTACGTGCCGTACAATCCATCGCTCCTGATATTGTCTATGGGCAAATAGAAGCAGTGATGGATGACCTGCAACCGGTTGCCATAAAGATAGGGATGATTCATGATATTCAGATTGTACGTATCATTGTCGATTGCCTCCAAAAGTACACACCGGAATATGTCGTGTATGATCCGGTGATGGTATCTACCAGCGGACAAAAACTGATGACGGACGAAACTATAGAAGAAATAAAAAAAGAGTTGCTGCCACTTGCTACCTTAATTACGCCCAATATTAACGAAGCAACTGTGCTCACAGGCAAAAATATCCACAACATTCAGGAGATGCAGGCGGCTGCCAAAATGCTGACAGATGATTATCACACTAGCGTCTTGCTAAAAGGCGGACATCTGGAAGGAGATAAGATGTGTGATGTGTTGCATACGCCCGAATCCATCTACCATATATATGAGGAGAAAAAAATAGAAAGCCGTAACCTACACGGAACGGGATGTACCCTCTCCTCTGCTATTGCTACCTGTCTAGCCAAGGGCTACCCTATACAAGAATCCATCCAATATGCAAAAACATATATCACGCAAGCCATTATTGCAGGAAAAGACTTGAATATCGGTCATGGCAACGGTCCCTTATGGCATTTTCCAGACTCCATTGCACAAATGTGTACATTTTGTGCGGTTATATCATAAAAATACGTAACTTTGCAACGCAATTAAAAATCAATAAAACAATAAAAATATGAAAGCATTTGTATTTCCCGGTCAAGGCGCTCAATTTGTGGGAATGGGCAAAGACCTGTATGAAAACTCAGCTTTAGCAAAAGAATTGTTCGAAAAAGCAAATGATATCCTCGGATATCGCATTACAGATATCATGTTCAATGGCACAGACGAAGACCTCCGGCAGACAAAGGTTACCCAACCTGCCGTATTCCTTCATTCTGTTATCTCCGCTCTTTGCATGGGGGATGATTTTAAACCGGAAATGACAGCAGGTCACTCACTCGGTGAGTTCTCCGCATTGGTCGCTGCCGGTGCGTTGAGTTTTGAAGATGGACTGAGACTCGTTTATGCTCGTGCAATGGCTATGCAAAAAGCTTGTGAAGTTACTCCTTCCACAATGGCTGCAATTATTGCATTACCGGATGAGAAAGTAGAAGAAATTTGTGCAACAGTAAATGCAGAAGGTGAAGTTTGCGTACCGGCCAACTACAACTGTCCGGGACAAATCGTGATTTCCGGTTCTGTACCGGGCATCGAAAAGGCTTGCGAACTAATGAAAGCTGCCGGAGCAAAGCGTGCTCTTCCACTGAAAGTGGGCGGTGCTTTCCATTCTCCGCTGATGGACCCTGCGAAAGTAGAATTGGAAGCTGCTATCAAAGCGACCGAAATACATACCCCCAAATGTCCGGTATATCAGAATGTGGACGCACTTCCACATACAGATCCTGCAGAAATCAAAAAAAACCTGGTTGCCCAGCTGACAGCTTCCGTACGTTGGACACAGTCTGTTAAGAATATGGTTGCCGACGGTGCTACTGATTTCACAGAGTGTGGTCCGGGTGCAGTACTTCAAGGACTGATTAAAAAGATTGACGGTACTGTCAATGCTCACAGTATTGCATAAATATCTGTAAGAGAGACTTTATCTAAATAAAGCGTGTTGGCAATAGTTATCAACACGCTTTTTTAATCCCGCACTTATACGGTATGAAGTGCTTTTATTTGGATGAAGTGATGATCAAATCTCCTTTAAAACTTACTTCCATATTTACAATACTATATATGGACGTTTCCGGAATGGCCAAGACTGCTTGATAATGAAAACCGCTCCGATCTACCTTCACAAACTTTGTATCTGATAAGATAGATTGCTCCAGAAAATCTTCCGGAAGCACTTTGCCAAACATTTGCTTGGTAATATCACTGGCAAACAGACTCTTTTTACCTTCGTATACACAAATGTGCATGACATTGTCATAGTACACATTATCCATGCTAATCCCATCTTCGGAATAAGTAGTCTTGACGACTTTCATTTTGGAAGGATTAATATATACGTATGCACGATAGCGAATGCCATTATAGGTCACTACACTATCTCGTTGGGTCACTTCCGTATATGTCGGAATTACTAATTCCTGACGGACAAAATAGATCGAATCATTAAAATCTTCGGATTTGTGCAGTTTAATTACATCATCTGTTATGGAATGAAACCAGAATATATGTTCTGTCTGCTTATCTATTTTATAATAAGTAGTATCATTTCCATAAGTATACAGAGTATCCCTTATTATTTTAAATGCAATGGGAGTACTTTGCACATCTGCATAGTAGATAGTATCTCCTTCTACTTGCATCAACGGGCTCTCCGTCTCATCGTCCAGCCAAATTCCCTGTAGCAGCCCTTTTGCACCGAAATTCTCCTTCTCTTGTTGGAGAGAATGAGACCCCTTATTGACGCTACATGCCGCGAAAAAGATTGCCATTAACGATACAGCCACATTTTTCATCATCTATTTTTGTTTTGTATAAAGATACTCCTGTTTTTTATCTGCCAATACAATGATAAACAAATCCGAGCTCTTCCATCTCTTTTTTGTCATATATATTACGCCCATCCAGCACAATCTGCCGAGACATCGTTTTCTTGATAACAGCCCATGAAGGCAGACGGAATTCTTTCCATTCGGTAACCAGCATCAACACATCAGCATCCAGTACTGCATCGTACATATCACAAGCATAATAGATAGTGTCTCCAATCCTGCGCTTGCATTCTCGCATGGCAGCCGGATCATACGCACGCACCTTACAACCGGCTTTCAGCAATTTGTCAATCAGGATTAATGCCGGAGCCTCGCGCATATCATCCGTTTCCGGTTTAAATGCTAATCCCCACAGAGCAACAGTCTTACCTTGCAAATCACCATTAAACAGTTTCACAAGTTTTTCACACAAGATACTTTTCTGACGTTCATTCACTTCTTCCACAGCCGTAAGTAGTCGCATGGTATAGCCGTTCTGTTCCGCAGTTTTAATCAATGCCTTCACATCTTTAGGGAAACAGGAACCACCATATCCGATACCCGGATATAGGAATTTACGTCCGATACGAGTATCCGACCCTATTCCACTACGCACCATATTCACATCCGCACCAACAATCTCACATAAGTTTGCGATATCATTCATAAAGCTGATACGGGTTGCCAGCATCGAATTTGCCGCATATTTAGTCATTTCTGCAGACGGAATATCCATGAAGATCACACGAAAATTATTCAACAAGAAAGGTTTATACAACTTGGACATCAGTTTCTCCGCACGTGCCGACTCCACTCCCACCACCACACGATCCGGGCTCATAAAGTCACTGATAGCATTTCCTTCTTTCAGGAATTCCGGATTAGAAGCCACATCAAAATCAACCTTCACGCCTCTCTTATCCAACTCTTCCTGAATAACCGCGCGAACCTTACTGGCAGTCCCCACCGGAACGGTACTTTTAGTAACTACCAATTTATATTGTTTCATATTACGTCCGATGGTACGGGCCACCTCCAACACGTATTTCAAATCAGCGCTGCCATCTTCATCCGGAGGGGTGCCGACTGCACTGAATATAACCTCCACGTCATCCAGACAACTTTCTAATGAGGTTGTAAACTTCAATCGCTTTGCTTTCATATTACGGAGTACCATCTCTTCCAATCCGTTTTCATAAATTGGAATGTTCCCCTTTTGCAAAGATTCGATTTTCTCTTTGTTCGTATCAACGCATGTTACGTTTACACCAATTTCAGCAAAACATGTGCCTGATACCAGCCCCACATACCCTGTTCCTACGATTGCAATTTTCATACTGTACTCTATTGTTTATTTAGAAATTCATTCAAAATAAACGGCGTCTTTGAAAGCAGTTCCTTCTCTGTCTTTCGCAGATAATAACATTTGCGACTCTGCCAACGGCCAATCGATCCCCAATGTTTCATCATTATATAAAATAGAAGCTTCGGCTTGTGGAGCATACTTGTTATCTACCTTATATGTAAAAACAGCTTCTTCACTCAAGACAGCAAAGCCATGAGCAAAACCACGAGGTATAAAAAATTGTCTTTTGTTTTCCTCACTAAGCAATACGCTGACGTACTTTCCAAACGTAGGCGATGATTTACGCAAATCAACAGCCACATCCAGCACTTCTCCTTTAAGAACACGAACCAGTTTCGCCTGACTGTATTCTCCTTTCTGATAGTGCAACCCGCGTAACACGCCAAAAGATGATTTCGATTCGTTGTCCTGTATAAAGTCCACAGGACCGATATGGGCATCAAACTCTTCTTTCTTATAGGCTTCCATAAAATACCCCCGTTCATCGGAGAAAACTTTAGGCTCTATCAGCCATACTCCGTCTATTTCCGTTTGTATATAGTTCATGATTGATTGTGATAAATAAAACGATGCAAAAGTAGTGATTTTTTCGAAGTTTTCTGGGATATATTCAATTTATCTCTTAATTTTGCAGACATGATTGAATTGGCACAACATATAGAGACTTTACTATTGGAAAATGACTGCGTCATTGTTCCGGAATTTGGTGGTTTCGTAGCGCATTACTCGCCGGCAACCCATGTAAAGGAAGAAAATATATTTTTACCCCCTACCCGCACAATCGGCTTTAGTCCGCAATTAAAACTGAATGACGGTGTATTGGTACAATCTTATATGTCAGCGTACGAAACGAGTTTTGCTGACGCCAGCCGCATCGTAGAAAAGGAAGTAAACGAGTTCATCGGTCTCCTTCATGAAGAAGGGAAAGCCCATTTGGATAATATAGGCGAGATTCGTTATAACATTTATGGCAACTATGAGTTTGTTCCTTATGACTATAAGATGGCGACTCCTTCATTATACGGTCTTGACTCCTTCGAAATGCACGAACTTTCCGTTCTTCAACAGAAAGAAAAAGTATGGATACCGACTCATACCGAAAAGGAAAAGAAAACCTTTGAAATTAGTATCAACCGTGCATATCTTCGCAATGCTGCAGCGATGATTGCTGCCATCGTTTTGTTCTTCGTTTTTTCAACTCCGGTAGAGAATACCGATGTTCAAAAGAACAACTATGCGCAATTATTGCCCGGCGAGCTTTTTGAGCAAATAGAAAAGCAATCGGTTGCAGTAACTCCTGTTCTTGTAAAAAACGATGTTGCAGTTGCACAACAAACCAAGAAGTCTCCTGCTTCAAGCAAGACCTCATCTAATCCAAAGCTAACGGCAAATAAAATACAAACATCAAGACCTATTGCCGTAAAAGAGGTAAAAGTTAGCAGACAGGAACCAACTCCTACCCTTACATCAGTTAAACCGCAAGCGGATAATCATCCTTACCATATTATTGTAGCAGGTGGAATTAGTTTTAAGGATGCAGAAGCTATGGCAACCCAATTAAAATCAGAGGGATTTGCAGATGCAAAAGCTCTGAACACTGATGGCAAAGTACGTGTCAGTATCAGTTCATTCAACAACCGTGGTGAAGCGACCAAGCAATTACTTGAACTGAGAAAAAACGAAACTTATAAAAATGCCTGGTTACTGGTTAAATAAAAATCCCTTTTAGAAAGCATGAAACGAGTTCTTTGTCCCAAATGCGAGAATTATCTTTATTTTGATGAAACCAAGTATAGCGAAGGGCAATCGCTGGTATTTGAATGCGAACATTGTGGCAAGCAATTCAGTATCCGGCTAGGAAAAAGTAAAGTTAAAGCTCTTAGAAAAGAAGAAGATCTGGAAGAAGAAGCTGCATCTCACAAAGAAGAATTCGGATATATCACTGTTATTGAAAATGTATTTGGCTTTAAACAGTTGCTTCCCTTGCAAGAAGGTGACAATGTCATAGGCCGCCGTTGTATCGGAACAGACATTAGTACTCCCATTGAAAGTGGTGATATGAGCATGGATCGACGCCATTGCATCATTAATATAAAACGTAACAAGCAAGGAAAGTTAGTCTACACGTTACGAGATGCTCCCAGCCTCACAGGCACTTTCCTCATGAATGAAATTCTAGGAGATAAAGACCGTGTACGTATCGAAGATGGTGCTATTGTGACAATTGGGGCCACGACTTTTATTTTGCATACGGCTAAACAAGAAAAATAAATAACTTGATCATAAAAATAGCGCCACTGTCCTCTGAACAAGTGGCGCTATTTTTATGACCCATCTTCTAATTACAGAATACCTTTCACAGTTTCAAGCATTCCTTTTTCCTGAATAGAATCCAGGTTTGCTTTCACAGCTTCTGTCAATCCCGGAATCTTATTCAAATTTTCTCCCCAGATAAAATCTGCTGCCAGAACACCTTCAGCTACTTTCTTCGTGCAACCGGTTGTCCAAAGTTCTTTCAACAGGTTCATGATTTCAGGAGCATCATTCGGAACAATCTCAGCACCATCAGCACGTACACCACCCTTATAATAAGTAATGATAGCAGCTAAACCAAGCACCAGTCCTTTAGGAAGTTCACCTTTACGTTCCAAATAAGTCTTCAATCCCGGCAAATCACGAGTTTCGTATTTAGGGAAAGAATTCAGCATGATACTGGTTACTGCATGATCCACGAAGGGATTGTTGAAACGCTCCAACACATCATTTGCAAATTTCTCCAATTCATCCTTCGGCAAGTTCAAAGTTTCCATCAGTTCGTCAAACATTACCTTGTGGATATATTTACCAATCACTTCGTGCTGACAGGCATCACGTACAATATTCACTCCCGAGAGATAAGCAACCGGAGAAAGAACAGTATGCGGACCATTTAATAAAGTAACCTTACGTTCGTGATAAGGAGCTTCCGACGGTACAAACAATACATTCAAGCCAGCCTTGTCAGCCGGAAACTCTTTCGCAACTTCCTGCGGAGCCTCAATCACCCACAAATGGAAGATTTCAGCCTGAACAACCAGATTATCATCATATTGCAGTTTTTCTTTAATAGCAGCAATATCTTTGCGCGGGAATCCCGGAACAATACGGTCCACCAATGTTGCATATACACCACAAGCTTCTTCAAACCAAGTTTTAAACTCGCTACCTAAGTTCCACAATTCAATATATTGATAAATGGTTTCTTTCAACTTATGACCATTCAGGAAAATAAGTTCGCAAGGGAAAATAATCAAACCTTTTGTCTTATCCCCATTGAATGTTTTAAAACGATGATACAGTAATTGAGTCAGCTTACCCGGATAAGATGAAGCAGGAGCATCTTCAAGTTTACAAGTCGGATCAAAAGCAATACCAGCCTCTGTAGTGTTTGAAATAACAAAACGCATTTCAGGTTGCTCCGCCAACTTCATAAACTCTTCATTTTGAGTATATGGATTTAGCGCACGGCTGATTACATCAATCATTGTCAAGCTGTTAACCACCTCCCCTTTATCCAATCCTTGAAGATTAACATGATAAAGATCATCTTGTGCGTTCAGCATATCGACCATACCTTTCTCAATGGGTTGAACCACTACTACACTGCTGTTAAAATCAGCTTTCCGGTTCATGTTGTAAATAATCCAATCTACAAATGCACGCAAAAAGTTACCTTCACCAAATTGAATAATACGCTCCGGACGTTGTGTTTTAGGAGCCGTTTCTTTGTTTAATGCTTTCATGTTAGTTGTAATTTATAAAATTGATATTATACAAATTCAAAATAAAAATCAATATTCTCCTTCATCAGGATATCAATAGGCATATACTTTACAGGTTCAACAGACTTTTTAAACACGACAGAGTCACACAAAGCCTTCACCCCGCAATATCCTTGCAATCCCGGACGTTGTCCGATTAGATAATGCACATCACCGGATTTTAGCAATTCTACGTTTGCTTTCAAAAGGTCATATCCTATCAGTCCCTTCATGCTACGTCCCGCACGGCGAAGATACTCTCCCAACTGATACACTCTGGAATTAAATACAACTCCCAATACCGCCTTCGGATGCGCCTGAAAAAACTCATCTAATGTCTGTTGGTTACTTTCTTGATCGGATTTATTGAGTACCACTTCATGGATTACCAGATTATTATATTCTTCGGAAATATAATTCATAAAACCGTCCAAACGACGTTGCATCTGTATTTCAGCCGGATTATCCTTATTGTTACTTAAAAACAAAACCAACTCCTGACCTTCTCCTGCCGAATAATTACGCATCAATATTTTTGCTGCGATATATCCGCTTTTATATGAATCCTGCCCGATATACGTCAATGCTTTCGCTTCTTCCATATTGAAATCGACAAAAGCATAAGCTATTTTATTTTCCTGTAAATAAGCTGTCAGCGCCAGTGTCCCTTCCCGGAAATTCGGAGAAATCAATACCGCATCCACATTCTTTTCTTTGATGGCAAGACAGGCTTCTTGATAACTCCTCTCATCCCCATGACGATAGAACAGATAATCTATACTCACATTAAAAGGATGCAACTCTTGACGGGCACGCTCAATCCCCCCTATTACCGAATGCCAATAATCATGCTCTATATAATAAGGTATCAAACAGAGAAAAGAATATTTCTTTTTAGCAGCCAAGCCAATAGCAAACACATTGGGCTGATAATGAATCTCATCCAACACCTTTTGTACTTTAGCTTTGCTTTTAGGAGATACGTCACCGCGATTATGCAACACCCTGTCGACCGTTCCGGCAGAAACGCCGGCCATGCGGGCAATGTCTTTAATGGTATAGTTCCGGTTCTCCATAGTACTAAAACTTAAATATTATAAATAATCGCTGCAAATATACGAATTATTTTGTTACTCCAAGTAAATTTTCTATTTTTGTGTTCGATAACGGTTAATAAAACCAAAAACATAAATAAAGCCTATTAGCTTTAAAATCAATACTATATAGGTATAAATGCAGAAAGTAATAATTTTATATACTTAAAACACAGTAATAATGAAGAACTTCATGGACGAAAACTTCTTGCTGCAAACAGAAACTGCGCAAAAGTTGTATCACGAGCATGCGGCTAAAATGCCGATCATCGACTATCACTGCCACCTTATCCCTCAAATGGTAGCTGACGACTACAAGTTTAAATCACTGACCGAAATCTGGCTGGGTGGTGACCACTACAAATGGCGTGCAATGCGTACAAACGGAGTAGAGGAACGTTTCTGCACAGGAAAAGACACCACAGACTGGGAAAAATTCGAAAAATGGGCAGAAACAGTGCCTTATACTTTCCGTAACCCATTGTATCACTGGACTCACCTCGAGCTGAAAACAGCATTTGGCATCAATAAGATATTGAATCCGCAGACTGCACGTGAAATTTACGATGAATGTAACGAGAAACTGGCTCAACCTGAATATTCAGCGCGCGGAATGATGCGCCGTTATCACGTGGAAACCGTATGTACTACGGATGATCCTATCGACTCATTGGAATACCACATCCAAACACGCGAAAGTGGATTCGAAATCAAGATGTTGCCGACTTGGCGTCCTGATAAGGCAATGGCTGTAGAAGTCCCTGCTGATTTCCGTACTTATGTAGAAAAGCTGGCAGCAGTAAGCGGTGTCACTATTTCTAATTTTGATGATATGATCGCTGCTTTGCGCAAACGTCATGACTTCTTCGCAGAACAAGGCTGCCGTTTGTCTGACCATGGTATTGAAGAATTCTACGCAGAAGATTATACGGATGCTGAAATCAAAGCAATCTTTAACAAGGTATATGGTGGCACAGAATTGACTAAGGAAGAAATTCTGAAATTCAAATCAGCCATGCTTGTGATCTTCGGTGAAATGGATTGGGAAAAAGGCTGGACCCAGCAATTCCATTACGGTGCGATTCGCAACAATAACACGAAAATGTTTAAATTACTGGGTGCTGATACAGGTTTCGATTCTATCGGTGAGTTTACAACCGCCAAAGCAATGGCTAAATTCCTTGATCGCCTGAACACCAATGGCAAATTGACTAAAACAATCCTCTACAACTTGAACCCATGCGCCAACGAAGTGATTGCAACAATGCTGGGCAACTTCCAAGAGGGCTCTATTCCGGGAAAAATCCAATTTGGTTCCGGATGGTGGTTCCTTGACCAAAAGGATGGAATGGAAAAACAAATGAATGCTTTGTCAGTACTTGGCCTTTTAAGCCGCTTCGTAGGTATGTTGACAGACTCCCGCTCATTCCTATCCTATCCGCGTCATGAATATTTCCGTCGTACATTGTGTAACCTGATAGGACGTGACATAGAAAACGGAGAAATTCCGGTGTCTGAAATGAATCGTGTAAATCAAATGATTGAAGATATCAGCTATAACAATGCCAAGAACTTCTTCAAGTTCTAACAGATAGCTGACACTATAAAAAAATACCGCTACCCAAGTCGAACATAACTTTCAGTAGCGGTATTTTTTATTCTTACAACTAAACCGGGTACTTTTCATATAGCACAACCGCCTTTATCAGAGGCAGATTCTCCTTGCAGAACCACGGAAAATCAACACATCTGAAATCTACATGACTCTCCTCAACCATTCGAATGGGATGAACAGAACCCTTGCCACATTTCTTTCTCAACTTAATAGAGTGCATAGACACTCTGGAAATCTTCACTACAGTCCATTATCTTTTAATTTGGGTTGGATAGGGCAAAGATAGTGAACTATTGTCTTTCATCTTTAAACGCTATTGAGTGCTTACAAATCCTTTGAGCCATTTTGCTAAATAAATCTGTATCAATCGCCTGTTTTACCGGAAATTTGCATTACTTTTGCAGTAACGAAACAGCCATTTCGGAAACAACCGTTTCGGAAATAGCAATAAAAAAGGATAAGGACATGAGATTTTTTGACAGGACAGAAGAAATAACCTCTCTTCGCAAGATTCGCGAAATGGCGCTAAACAATGCTCAGTTCACAGTGGTAACGGGACGTCGCCGTATCGGTAAGACATCACTCGTGTGGAAGGCATACGAGGATGAACCGGTTCTCTATTTCTTTGTTGCCCGGAAAGCCGAAGGCGATTTGTGTGAGGACTATCGGCTTGAAATAGAGAACAAGTTGGGTGTCCCGACCATGGGACGGGCCGAACACTTTACCGATGTGTTCGAATACCTGATGAAACTTTCGACAGAACGTTCCATCACGCTCTTTATCGATGAGTTCCAAGAGTTTTTCCGTGTGAACAAATCAGTGTTCAGCGATATGCAGCGCATCTGGGACCTATATAGCCCGAAGTCCCACATTAACCTGATTGTCTGTGGTTCGATTTATTCCATGATGACAAAGATATTCAAGGATAAGAAAGAGCCGTTGTACAACCGACAGTCCCGCTTTATGACTGTGCGTCCGTTTACTCCGACTGTCCTGAAAGATATTCTTTCGGAATACAATCCCGGTTACACAGCGGAAGATCTGCTGGCCTTGTACGCTTTCACGGGCGGCGTGGCGAAGTATGTACAACTACTCGTGGATGCAGGAGCAACAACTAAAACGGCTATGCTCGACCAGATTATAAAGGTCGACTCCATATTTCTGGGGGAGGGTAAAGCGATTCTTATCGAAGAGTTCGGCAAGGATTACGGAATCTATTTTTCCATACTATCGGCCATTGCACGAGGAAAAACATCCCGTTCGGAAATCGAGAACGTGGTAGGCAAGGAAATCGGCGGTTATCTTACCAAGCTGGAGAAAGAATACGAAATCATATCGAAGAAACAACCGTTGTTCGAGAAGAGTTCCGCCAAGAATGTCCGGTATATCATCGAGGACAACTTCTTCACGTTCTGGTTCCGCTTCATCTACAAGTACAGTTATATGCTTGAGATAGAGAACTATGGAGGTATGAAGATGATTATAGACCGGGATTATGAAACTTTCAGCGGCCTGATGCTTGAACGTTACTTTAAGCGTGTGCTGATAGAACGGCAAGCCTATACGCGCATCGGTGGCTGGTGGGACCGCAAGGGTGAGAGCGAAATAGACATAGTAGCTGAAAACGAACTGGACGATACAGCGACATTTTTCGAAGTCAAACGCAAGGCCGAAAATATCGACATGGAAAAACTGGAAGCGAAAGCAGCCGCTTTCATGCGTGCAACGGGAGAGTTCAAAGGTTATTCCCTGTCATACAAAGGACTGTCAATGACTGACATGTAGCAACACATATCAGCATAACGAACTAACAGAGACCACAGACTTAAAAGGACGGCTTCACTACTTATCAGGAGTTTAAAACTTCTCATATAGCACAACCGCCTTTATCAGAGGCAGATTCTCCTTGCAGAACCACGGAAAATCAACACATCTGAAATCGACACGACTTTCCTCCAGCAGATTGAGAAAACGGATATCGTTTATCATCTCTTTGATGGAAACGAACAGGAGCGGATTCTTCTTTCTTTTGCAAAAAAACAGCGCCTTTTGCAGTTCTGCGTATGCAATGGCTCGTTCATCCTTACAAGCGGAGTCGTTTCTCTTATCAAAGAAAGACAACCGGACTTTTAATGAATCATACCGTTGGAGATATTCCGCCAACAGTTTCTGTGTTTCAGGAGAGGTGTCATCGCCATATAGAATGATATCACTGTATTGTTTCATATCGGGTATTTGTTCCGGTCGCACGCCTCTTTTTCCCAAAGGAAGCTCCGCATATTCTTTTAACAACTGTTGTTTCGTGACCTTACGAAGATTCTCAACGGAATAGAAAGCATATCTGAATACAAACTGAATTCCTTTCTTCTGTACAGATTCCTGTTCCGAGAAAAAAGAGTTCAGCCGTATCTTGTTTTCTTGAAAGATATGTTTGGGAATATCGTCCTGATAACTATCGGTCGTGTATTCAAGGATGGTCTTTTTCACAAAAAGTTCGGCAAGGGTACGGTTGTAAAAATCAACAAGAACGAAAAGTTTATTCACATCAAATTCACCCTCGGAGAAAAGAAATTCATCTTTCCAAATGCGTTCCTAATGGGGTTCCTAGAAAATAAATAGAAGCCATATTGACCTATATATTAAAGTGTGTCATGTAAAGAATGCCAACTTTACAGACACACCTTGGTTTTAGAGTTGTAATTTAAATGTCTTTAGGATATGTATCCACGATGCGCATTGGTTGCACTATCTCTATTTCCCCTTCTTTATAATAAAAAGCGCCAGAGAGATCATAATGTGGTCCAACGGACTGATTGATAGTCATTCTCACGAATAAATTTTTCTCCTAATATATTTATCTAATGCCTCTTGTGTGGGAGAGAGAAAGATAAGCTTCCCCATATCATTGCTTAGCTCAATAGGTATAGATTGGTCTGTTGTATACTCTCTTTTCCATACATTTTTCCATCGTTCATTGGTAAGTATCTTTTCCGCAAGAGTTTTAGCCTTTTCTTCGCTTATCTTATATTCTAATAGGTCTACAATAATTGGCAATTCTTTCGTTATCCTTAAAATATTTTCTTTCATTTTTTCATCCCACGGCAGAGGATTATTGAGAATACGTTGATAGCAATTGTATATTATATGACAAATTTCTAAATCAGCATTCTTGCTTAGCATTTCGATAAGACCAACAATGTGATGTGTGACTATTAAATAATCTATTATGTTGTAAAACCTGTTACAAATAAAATCATTCACTTCGGCTGTAAATTTTCCGCAATCGACTAAGATATGAATTTCTTGTCCATTATTACTTAATAATAATGCGATACAATCGCCATTCCCAACATTAAATGTTTTAAATGCAACATCCATACACTATAGATAATAGATAAAAATTATATAAAAGCATTGTAATATTCAACACATTCCATTATCTACTCTTATTTGCTTTGTTTATCGTCATTCATTAGTATTGTTTTCCTCTAACTTCTCCAATAGAATCCTATTTCTTAGTTGTGCACGTTTGAGAATGTCTGAATATTTAATAATTTCAGTATATAAATCTCCTTTTTGCCTACCAAACTTTCCGGGGATATCATACGACGGTCTGAATATGAACTTCAAATTTGGAGATTGTTTAAAAGAAGAATTTCTTTCTTCTATGAAGTCATACTCGATGTTTTCACCAACTATATATCCATAGAAAGAATGTATCTTGAAATTTTCATTGGATAAATTATTGATGACCATTGCATACTTATTGATTTGATCCAAATATTCCGATACATCTACATCTGGAGCCTTGAACTCAATAATAATACATTTACCTTCAGTAGGATATAATAAAATATCCGGTCTTCTATGACCTACATCTATCATCTTATCTCCTAACTGTCTTACCTTATATGACTTCTCTTCTTCTGTTAGTTCTTCTTTAATTAGTTTTACTCCATCTATCTCAATTTTGTCCAGAAGTTTCTCAGAGCATCCGTCAAAATACAAATATTGATCGTCCAACAACCATAAATCACTATCTTTCGTGTTTGTACTATGTTGTTGAAATATTAGATTATGTAAAAGTTTTCGTCACCTCTTCCTCCTTGCTTTAGTTTTTCAAGTTCCTTGTTCATAATCATATCAAAGATTTCAAGAACCAATCGCCTACGTGCGATATGCTTTGTTATGTTAGTACGATTCTGTAATATATCTTTCGGAAATTATTATCTTCTACTTTATATACACTCTCGAAAATCGTATCATCAAAATAATGAAGATATTGTATTCTACCGGTTCCTTTGTTGTTATTAGATTTACTATTATCACGTAGATTTAATAGTCTTGTAAAACTTTCCTCATTAAGACCAATGCCATTGTCTGTTATTATTATTTTCTGAAGATTATTTAAATTGTTTTCTTTATCTTCTTCAAACATACCAACATTATAATAGAATTCAATAACTATTGAGCCTAAATTCAAATGTTCCGCTGTATACTTCTCTAGTATAGATTCCCAAGAATTAGTAAAGGCCTCATATACGGGCTGCAACTTTACACCATTCTTGTGAATAGAACGAAGTTCATTGCGATAGTAAATTCCTGTTGCTTTTAGAAGTTCAGCCATATGACTATATTTTTAAATGTAAATTCTAATTACCAAGAAAGCTATTTCAATATTTTATCTATAGTCTATTTTTGCAACCTATCAATTAGTAATGAGCGAACAACCTCATAGCCCTCTTGGGGATTAAAGTTTTCATCAGGACGGAGTAGTTGTTGCGTATCTCCTAAAAATTCCTCATCCTGCATTTTATCTTCCATATTAATAATAAACTCCTTGTATGTAGGAATATGATCAACCACGAAATCCATATATTGATGATAGCATTTCAGTACATTGTCAATATTAAGATCTTTGGTTGTCAAAGCTTTATATAAATCATACAAGTCTCTACCTTTTCGTCTTTGATATAATGCTCTAAGTTTAGTGCCTACAAGTTCATCAAGTTGGTAAGTAAGAAAATTGCATTCTCCTTGATACCATTTGTTTGAAACAGAAAATGGTATTTTTTGCATTGGCAATACATTGAAGTGTTCCTTGCAGTTTATTTCCACCTTTAAATGAATGGGTACAACAGGAGGTATTTCAGACTCCATCCTAAATATCAGAGTGTTATTGTTCCTTTTTTGTTTAACCTTCGGTTCCCCAAGAAAAGACAAAGCATCCCTAATATGATCGTATATCTCTTTAATAGGTTCTGCTTTAATCTGAATCAAGTCAATATCCTCACTGTAACGAGGTTGAGGCGAAAGATATAACTTGTGTAAAGCTGTACCGCCACGAAATGCAAGATGAGAAGCCAAATACTCATCTTTATAAATTTCAGTTAGGGCTCTACAAATAAGCAGATCTTGTTCTACCTGTTCTGATTCAGTCCAGGGAACGACTTCATTCCATTCTCTAATCGCAAATTCGGGTATCATTCGTCTATTTCTATTTCTTGGTTAATAATTACTTTCCATTTCTTGTCAATCTCACAACCTTCTGTTGATTTACCAATTTTGAATGGAACATTTCTCATTGTTAGGGAAAGAGGGAACTTGGATTTAAATCTATCTGCAAGATCTTCTCTTTCCAGAACGGATTCTAATATATATCCTAATCTTTGATAAATAGGGGTCGGTGCAAGGTCGAAGAAATCTCTATTTAATTTGTCAAAATCAATACTATCGACCAATTCATTTAGGACAGTACACACCCTATTTAAACCTCCTATGTGTTTTTCATTCTCTATTAAATCTATGGCTGTCAATTCAGGAGATGCCACATTTACATAACCAGATTGAGCCTTATGGCTTCTTGTATACTTCTCAGGAATATCTTTCTTGGAGAAGAAAAGAATGGAGGTCCCTGTTTTGGCTGTATTTCTCAATTTGGGAGCTTCTGTCATTACTGAAAAGGTTTGTGCCCTTTGATGTGATGCACCATAGAAAGATGCAGCATTAAGCAAACTGACATAATACTTCTTGTTCAAAAACGACATTAACGCGTCTATGTAAAACACCGGTGGAATAATCGCTTTTAAGGCAAATTCAATTGGCATGATAACATAAAAACCTTTCCAAGGAGAAATAATTTTCTTCTTTATAGTTAGGCGATATAAAGAGGTTCTAATATAAGCATCACTAAATTGAGGAAAGTTGCTTTTAACATCCTCAATTGTGAAAGTGTAATAGCCTCTCATTACCTTTTCATCAATCCAATCTGATAAACTATAATCTTGCTGTTTCATATATTCTGCAATACGATTGCAAATATAATCAATTTATGATGATTATTGCAAGTTCATTGCTAATTATTTTATTCTGTATGGTAATATTTGTCATTTCTATCACTCTTTAATGCTATAAACAGATTAATTCCACTCTCTTTTCGCTGCGAGATACTCTTCAACATCTTTTGCCTTATCTTCCTTGCCTCATAGGTGTTCAACCTGAATGCAAGTGCAATGAGCACTTCAAGGTTATAGAGTGTAGCCTAACTTTTAGGTTTAGCCAAATCACAGTATTGGGTAGTTGTGGGAAAAAGTATTCCACTCTTGTATATCGCTTTGATGGCAGCTCGGAGTGTCAGGGCTATTACCCCGAACAACTCCACCAATTCCATTTCAGACATCCAAACATTGCGGCCTGGGATATTGACACGACCGCTTTCATTGATTGTTATAATAGTTCGGTCCATACCTATACATATTTATTGCAAACCTTCCGCTAACTCTATTCTCGAACATTGATATATCGTGCTCAAGTTTGGCGCTTGTTACCTTAGCGTAAATCTGCGTTGTAGTAATGTTGGTATGTCCGAGTATCTTGCTTACACTCTCTATCGGTATACCATAGCTTAAGGCTAACACTGCGAATGTGTGCCTACTCAGATGGAACGAAGTTCGCTTCTCAATACTGCATAATTTAGCCACCTCTTTTATACGTTTGTTTATCGTATCGTGGCATCGATATTGAAAAGTTGGTTACTTATTCTGTATGGTTCGTATCGCTTGATAATCTGCATAGGAATATCCATCAACTTAATTTGGAACGGTACCCCTGTCTTTTGCCGCTTCGATACAATCCAAGGAGAACCACCCAACATTGTGATGTTCTCCGTTGTCAAGTTTTTGATGTCAATAAATGATATACCAGTCCAACAACCGAATATGAATAAATCCCTAGCCAACTCCAAATCGAGATTATTCAGTTCAATTGTTGTAAAGGCTTGCAACTCATCTTCGGTAAGAAATCCTCGTTCTTTGTGGTCGGGGTCAACCTTGTATTGGGCAAATGGGTTTCTTGCAATCTTGCCATTATAGTGAACTGTGGTTACAATATGCTTCAAAGGAATAGAGTATATCCATACGGAAGACTGAGCAAGTTCAACCTCATTTCTCAGATACAAACAATCATCGCGAATGAAATCCTCCGTAAGTTCATTCATCGCAATATCTGTACGTTTGTAGTGTGCCTTGATAAACTCGGCAAGATATTTCCTTACGGTGAGATACTTTTGATATGTACTCAGAGAACGATCCTTGCCAACTCGTCTGGCAAAGGCTTCGTTCTCTTTGTCGAATGCTCGGAGCAGGGTTTCATATTCCGTCCCGATACCCTGATAGGCATTGCGTACCATTTCGGCAGTTACAAATGCTTCTCTATCCGAAATGCGTTGGTAATGCTTGATGATTTGAGCCTTGATATTATCCAAAGCCAAATTGATGTCTCTCGATTCCTTGCTCTTGCCTTTTGCTCGGTTGCCTTTCACATCCCATAGGTCTTTATGGATGCTCTGCTTGCAACTGAATTGAGCCACAGAACCGTTGATTGTCACTCGTCCCATAATGGGAACAATACCGTTTTTCTCCTTGCTTCCGTTCACGTAGAACAACACCTTAAATGTACTTCGCATAATCTAATCTTTTTTGGTTACAAAATTAGTTATCAGCAAGTTATACATTAATATGCAAACTTACGCAGAACAATGAAACGTGACGACACAAGGAAGAAACTTACTGCATTATCGGGTAATGACTTGGCAACCGTCCCTCTTCATTACCTTTCATTTCCTTGCTTTTTTGCCATTGTTACTATTTCCGAGGTTTTCTGTTTAATGCGTTATGGTTCTGTTCAAAACGTAGAAATTCACCTTTTTTGCTCCGAGAACCGTAATTTTTCATGAAAAATCAGATGTCGTTTTTACAACAGGACATTCAAGCTATGCAGCCATGCACTTCTCTTTGTGGGTCATCTTCCGGGGATACTTCTGAAGCTTGTAGGGCATTTTGCGCATCTTGCGTGAGATGTAGGCATCGGGACCGGCATTTACGAATTCCTTCACCAGTTTCAGTTCGTCCTTGTTGAGGTCTTCCAGTACCAGCATCGGGTCTTGCAGAATGATACCGGCAGCCCGGACTGCGGTCTCGACCTTTTTCAGATTCGGACTGATATATTCATCCATGACCACGATCTCGTCCTTTGTAAGCACATTCAGCACGGTACAAAGTTTTATGGCCGATTTCAATTCGGTGTTCTTTATGGTAATCATGGTAAAATATAAAAATAATTACTACTATTAATTCGTTCTACCTAGGTTATTCTTTAGTTCCACCTTGGTTATCGTTTGGTTCTACCTAGGTGTTTGTTTCGTTCTACCTAGGTGGAACGAATCATTGTTTGCTACAAAAGCAGATAATTTATGTAAGAGGGAGCGCTTTAATTGGTTAATACTCAGATTAAAGTATATAAATATCAAATTTGTGATGTATCATTTTCGTGAAACTTTGGTTTCGATGATCTCATATATTTTGTAGATGTATCTCAACGATTCAAGCAGGACATTACTGTAAATTCCATTATCCTTGAATGCTCTCTGGTGATCTCGTAAAATTTGTTTATGGCTGGAAAATCCGTTAGTCGATGCTCCTCCTGTGCGCATTGTTACAAAATCCATTGGGATGTATCGAAGCCGTATCTTATGGACGAATATTAATCGCAGCAGACATTCAAAATCGGCAGCAATTTTGTACGACAGATCGAAACCGCCGTATTTCTCATAGATTTCTTTACGACAATAAAAACTCGGATGGGCAGGCATAAAGCCTAGACGCATCCAACGACGATGAAAAAGTTTCGAAGAGTAATAACGAGTACATTTTTGCAAATCATTGTCTTGTACATAATGTATATCGCCATAAACAGCATCTATGTCACCACCTTCAAATGCGGATGCCACTGTTGAAAGTACATTATTGCCAGTATAAAAATCATCACTGTTAAGTATTCCTACGATATCGCCTGCCGCCATTGCGATACCTTTATTCATAGCATCGTATATTCCTTGATCTTTTCCGCTGATATAACGTAATTTGCCTCGATATTCAGGTTCCAATTCATGTATGATTTCCATTGTGCTATCTGTTGAACCGCCATCCACAATAATATGTTCTATATCGGAATATGATTGTGACAACACACTTCGCATTGTGTAACGCAAAGTTGCACCGCTATTCCATGTAGCAGTGATTATTGATATTCTCATCAGATTAAATTAAATTGATTTTGGGAGAAGAGTTTGACTACGATTCAAATATTACCCGTTCTGAGACTTTAACGGCAGGATTCCCCCGGTATATAGAGAATGGCATAAGGTCTTTAGACGCAATGGAACCGACAGCGAGAACACTATGCGAATGCATTGTTACTCCGGGACAAACAAACTAAGCAAACACACTCTAATTTTGTTTACACATCAATATGATACTTATCACGTAGATAGGCAATAATTTTCTCCTTATCGCTTCCACAAGCCTTCTTGATTTCGTACACTTTTGCATCTACCAATGTGCGATACCACCAGCCTTGCAGGAAAGTCCAAATGAAACCAACCTTACCATCCAAACAAGCCCCTTTCAGAAAATAGCGGTAACAGAAATAGGCGAAGGAACGCCAAAACAGAGGTTGACGGACGTATTTATGCTTCTTCATCCGCTTTGTCTGTGCCTGTCGGCTTATGTTCTTGTTCTCATCCGCCTCAGCTGCGCCAGTCAAATCCAGTTCGATATCCAGCAAATCCACCGCCTCTCGTATGGCATAGTTCACGTGCTTATGGCAGAACCAAGATAAGTCATTCAAATTATGGTCGCAGAAATCATGTTCAAACTCTACGGCACGACCTGCGGTCAACTGGATATGCTCGTCCATCAGTCTTTGTTCGCACATTCCCTTGCCGTACCGAAACACTCGTAACAATTTTACGGGATATATGCCTCTCTTCATCCATTTCTCCATGAATATATGGCGACGATTAAAGATGATGCCGGTTATATCTTCGGGCAAAGACGGTAGTTTGAATTGCAATTCTTCTACCAATTCAGGTAGTAGATATTCGTCTGCGTCCAAGCGTAGCAGCCATTCTGTATGAATTGGCGCATTTTGTAATCCCCAATTGAACTGCTTGGCATAATTGTTCTCCCAACGGTTTTGCAGGATATGCACATTATCAAACTCCTTGGCAATGTTAAGTGTCGCATCTGTGGAAAAACTGTCTATGATGAAAATATCTTTCGCTATTGGTGCCACATTCTTCAGGCAACGCCGGATATGTATTTCCTCATTGTAGGTAAGGATAACAACTGTAATATCAAGCATAGTTTTATTATTTTATGTAGAAGAATTCTATTTGCTTTTATATATTACAGGAATTTGTTGTTCAAACATTTCCAACAGTATTTTACTATACCCGGATACCGGAGGTTCTTTATCAGTATATAATGCGGGAAGCACAATGTTATACCCTCCTTTATATTTGGTTGAAGAATAGACTATTCCCTTATGGGATGTCTCCTTATTCCCTGCTATTAAAACTTGATGAAACAACAACTGGGGTATAAAATACTCCTCATTGAATCCATTCACCCTTGATTTTACCGTACAGATGGCTATAAAGGGATATGTCAGTAACATCCTGAATAAATCATATCCATTAGCTCCGTCAATCGTCTTTTCAGAGGGAATGCGTAAATCATACAGCAAAATATTCTTTTTCAAGCGGAATACTCCAACCCATCTTCTTTCTTTATCTAGTCGTCCGAGTTCCGCTTCACAGGTTTCCTTGCTATCCCCCAAATAAAGACATGGATATCCTGGCAAATTATATCTACCGAAAAATGCAGACGCTCTTTTTTGATAAGGTAGATGCCAGCAATTATCCACAACCAATTCGCAACCTTTTGCATCATATTTATTTTCATCTCTCATTCGGTAGTATTCTTTTTCCTTTTCAAGACTAAAAGAGAATAGTTCTATATAATTCTCCACAAGATACTTGCCATAACATCTTGAGCGGAGTAATTTTTTTAAGGATTTGTCCGCATCCGTCAGATTACCTTTATAACATAGAGCAAGAATCCGAAGTAAATCTTTACAAATCTTCTTTATGCAATAAATGAATCGGAGTTTGGTATATGGTTCGACAAAATGCTCTATCTCATTGTCCGATCTTAATATTTCCTGTAAGGAATCGGGATCTATTTGAGTAACGGAATCAATGAAAGTCCTAAAATTCTCGTTTATAAACTTATAGAAAATACTTTCTTTGACATCGGCGTCATTTTCCAATGGTAATTGGGAATACAACCGTTTTATACATTCTTTCACTTTCATATCAATTTGGAATTGCTATTTGATAATGCGTCTCTTGATAAACTTAGCAGGATTGCCACCTACTACACAGTAGCTGTCTACATTTTTGCATATAACGGAATTGGCTCCTATTACGCTATAATCGCCAATTGTAACATTCGGCAATACGGTAGATGCTGTTGCTATCCAGCAACCATCGCCAACAGAAATAGGTTTAGTCACTAAATCAAAGGTACTTTTTTCAATATTATGACTTCCTGTCAGCAGATAAACATCTTTTCCGATACAACTCAATTTACCTATAGAAATGGGAGCCATCGCATAGACCCAACAATGCTCTCCCAATGAAGACCGATTTTTCATTTTCAGATTCCAAGGATAATCTATTATTGCTGTCGGATGTAAGGAAACATTCCAATCTACTTGCGCACCAAATAATTTTACCAATAGGACCCTGAATCTCCTAAATAATGTTAAATGGGGGGGGGTAAAACGGAAGATTGTCTTATTAACCATTTTCCAAGCCATATTTTTGAGCTTGCACTTAAAGGGCATTGTATTGGTTTGTATCGGATTATATTCCATAGTTATTATTTTAAAATTCTCTTTTTTATCTCTTTCGCCGGATTGCCGCCAACCACCGTCCAAGGCTCCACCTCCTTGAATACAGCCGCTCGTGCCCCTACTACGGCTCCTTGTCCCACTGTCACTCCCATGCCGACGAAAGCCCCAGCAGCTACCCACGCTTGATCTTCTATCACGATAGGAGCAGTAATCAGCGGATTCAATGGATTGGTTATGTCATGGCTGGCCGTACACAAGTAAGCCCTTTGCGACACGGTGGCATTAGCTCCTATGCGTATGGGGGCTACATTGTAACAGTCCACATCGGAAGCCAGACACGCATACCTTTCCATTACCAAGTTAGCGGGATAATAAACTTTAGCCGAAGAGTAGACCACGGCAGTAGGATGAATCCTCGCCCCGAACAGTCGGAGCAATAAGCGTTTCCAACTGCTTCCCATGCTTCTTGGTAGCGGACGGGCAAATAATCCCCACACCACACTCCATAGAAGACGCACCAACTGGTGCTTCCTGCTTAATGCATTGTGATAACGCGACAAATCGATTTTTGTCTCTGCTATAGTTTCCATGATCTCTCCGACAGACATTTCCGGACCGGCATGACTTCTGTTTTTGTGCTGTTACCCGACTTTATCCAATAAGCAAATGAGATGCACCGTTTTTATTCGGTGGCATGGGATAAAGTTCCACCTTTTATTCTTATACCTTACAATTTATTCAGCAGAAAGTATTCAAACTTTTCTTGAAACGTTCCGTTTTCTATCAACTCTCTGTATTTTTCTTTTAGTTCCGGATCAATGCAAGCATAAAAGACATTAGATCGCAGATATTCATCTTTTAAAATACCCAACGGACAATCAGATATACCTTTGCATGAAACACGCAAGCTCTCCACATCAGCAAGTACCAATTGCAAACGTTCATATTCCGTCAACGCTACAGTCGTATCATCTACTGCATACCCATAATCTCTTGACGGCTGTATATTATGTTTGGGATCTAACAAGACAATATAAAATACCGAAGTCTCCTCATTAAAGAAACCGACTACGCGCCCTGTGCCTTTTGATAACTGAAATTGCCAGAAGAAATTATCTTCTAATGTTTTTAGGGACAGATGTCAAGTCTTCCATTGTTATAGGACAATTCTTTGCCTCCCAATTTATCGGGTGCAACCGATAGGCACTTCTGGTAAGTTGGTCTTCCAATATTGCACCGGTTTTCCCCGACAAATCTTTCAGCCTGTCCAAAAGGTTGGCAAACCAAGCAGCATCTTGTCCGCCCAAGCCAAACCATGCCTGCTGTGTGAAATATCGAAAAGAGAACGTTAAAAAAGGAAGTTCTTTTTCTCTTTGAGGGATAAGTGATGCCGCCCCACATTGAGTTTTTTTCGCTGTAAGCGATTCTCCCTTCCAGCCGTTAATCATTAATTTCCTCCCAGCGCTTACCGTAATACTCTTGCATCAACTCTTCAGAGATCTCCTTGTTGCATCCTTGCATGGGATCCATTCCCTTTCTAGCCTCAATCCAAGGTTGCTCCTCATGAGTCATAGCCTCAAGCTCTGCCCCGGAAAAGCCTGCGTAATTGTCCAAGATATAATTGATAAAAATAATATCTTCCCGTTCTATTTCAGTTTCCGGAGTTTTGTCGTTCACATCATCCGATGAAATAAAAGAATATAGACTTTTGGTATTCTTAAACCGATCGTATAAAGTCCTGCATACTGGTCCGTGTACCCATGCTTCAAAGGAAGTATCCATAAAACGTTCTTTGTTTATACCTAAAGCCCAAGCCTGCAAATAGTAAAGCAATTTTTGCAACTTCAGATTTATGAGACTCATCTTTTCGTCAGCATTCAAACGCAAAATGATATAGTCAGCAACAATATTTACATCATACGGTTTCATGATTCGTCCGGTTTTTATTTTTGTAAAGATAGACATTAATCTTTAATGGTAAGCTAGTTGGTAATAGGGAACGCTGTCTGTTAACAATAAATAACTACTCATATACAAACTCCGGTTTTTCACCGCTGGTCAATATCCACTCATAGAGCCGCTTCATCATTGCAGCTACTTGTGTGTCTTTATATTTACTTTCAACCAATAGTTTCCCATTGCCCCCCATCTTTTCAATCTCACACTGTGGCATTTGTAATACTATTCGGATAGTTCGTGCCAACGTTTCGATGTCATTATCAACCCACCAACCACAATGATACTTGTTCAGTTCTTCCCACGGGGCAGTGTTAGTGCAAATAACAGGCGTCCGGGCTATTAGTGCCTCCGCCACCGTCATCCCGAAATTTTCTGTTTTGCTGGGAACACATAAAGCACGCATCGATGCCAATTTCTTATATTTTTCTTCACCTGTTACCATTCCGAGGAATGAAACATTTGTGAGTTGCAATTCAGCGACAAGGTTGTGCAAATACTGCTCATAATCATCTGTGCCCTTCCCCATCAATACCAATTCACATCCTTCAGTACCTCCCGCCAATTGTGCCCACGCCTTTATCAATGCGTCTGGACGTTTGTACGGGTGAAGCCGTCCCAAATATCCAATGTTTTTCTTTTCTTGTGGCGCAGTAATATCGGATATAAAATCGGGAATTGTCACGGGATTGGGAATAACGGCAACCGGATTTTTGTATCCTAAAGCCCTATAATGCTCCATTTCCTCCTTACAAGTCACATGGATACATGCAGCATTTTTCAAGTCCTTAGCAACACCACCAGCTGTAAGAAGTAGTTTTTTCTTCCATGTAGAACGTGCCAATGCCTGCGGATAAAGCATCCCATGCAGTGTAATGATGTAAGGTTTGTCCTTACGTCTTGCTATTGAGCAAGTTATATGATTACAGTGCATCCACATTCCATTGGTATGATACACATCATAATTCGAATCGTACAAAAAACGATTCATGTTGCGGGAATACCCGTAACTGCTGATACTGTCATCGGGGAGTGTTTTCATCCACTGTTCGTTATTACCCAACAAATCATCCGCTTGAAAAGTCATCAAATCCACATTACAACCTAAGTTGTGCATGGTCTTAATCAAGTCGTATGTGCAAGTGGAAGTACCCCCCAAATTAGCTCTCATTCCAGCTATTGTCTGAAGAAATTTCATCATTTTTACCGCCCTCCAGTCAAAATCTTATAAACTCGTGGCATAATACGCTGTAGCAACCGAGCTATTATCACAGTCATCGCTACCATAAGCCACGGATTGATGAAATAAAAGAATATCAATACAGGTTCACTTGTTCCACATATCATCAACGCCAATTTTTTGATGATGTTGAATGCCGGTTCATGAAAACAATAGATAAAGAAGCTGTAACCACAGATATACCTCCATAATCCTTTGTCTGCAAAACATCTGCCTCGGGCAATCCAGTCATAAATAGTCCATGCTATATACAATCCCATTAGATTTACAGGTGCCTCCAGCCATCCGGCAGGCTCATAATCCAGTGCGAAAGATACTGCATACCCCATGAAGAGAACGATGCATGCCACCATAAAGGCTATAGGCTTTGGATAATTTTCCACATTCCATTTCTGAATAGCCATAATGAGCCCTAACCAATAGTATATCAGCCATGGCCAATACACAGAAGCTGTAACGAATGCCATTATTACAGCCACTATCCATGATCTTTTGGTTATCCACCACAACAGTGGGGTAAGTGCCAACATCACCAACAAATCGCGCAAGAACCACAACTGGAATGCGGCAGGCTTTATAAACAAGTTATAAAAAGCTTCCCACAGGGTGCCTCCAAAGCAGCTGTTGATTAGGTCACCACTGTTGTTGAATCTATTCAAATCAGGAATGAGTGCCAGTACCACATACCACAATACGAATATCACATTCCATAACACATAGGGTATCAGTAGCGTACACAAGCGTTTCTTCAATTTCAAGCTCACTCCGTGAGCAGTATGGATATTACGGGCAAACAAATAGCCTGATATGCAGAAAAACAAACAGTTAGCAATTCTACAGATTCCCCCCCCTATTAATTTTTGTAAAAAATATGCGATTGGATACTGCTCCGCTTCCAGATAGTAGCTGTGTATATACACCACCATGATGATGAGCAGTGTATAGAGTATGGTCAGTTTATCGCTTAAGTACTGAGACATAATAATGATATTACCCGTTCTCCAACATTTCAACAAATCGCTTTATCACTACATCTTGCTTGAAGTTTGTTTCAAACATCTGATGACTTTTTTCTCCCATTTTCCGCCATTGCTTACGACAATTGAGCAGCGATTCAAATGCCGTTTTTATTTGTGTGGCATTGTCAGGATCAAATAAGAAACCATTTTCTCCCTTAGCCAACGTTTCAAAATGATTACCACACCGACGCGAGATGAGCAAGGGCAAACCACAACAGCAAGCTTCTACAATAGAAAGTGGGCTTGGATCGGAATATGAAGGAAGAACAAAACAGTCGCTATTCATATAATGGTTGACCACAGTATCCATTGTACAGAAACCGTGCAAATGGATATGTTCTGCATAATTGTTATCTTCCACGAATTGCCTTATCTGTGCTTCATCTTTGCCGTCGCCCAATATATCGAATTGTGCAGATAATACATTCTTTCTCCCTATCGCTTTGAAAAAGTTCATTATCCCTTTGATTCTCTCATCCAAACGAACAGGCATTACAAATCGTGGTTGCTCATCAATCGATGTGAACTTATGTCCTCCTTTCAACATTGGAAGAATTTTATCTTCTTCGATTACATTGGGGAGTTGGATAAAACGCTTGCCACGAATACCCCATTGTTCAAACGTTTTTATTGCCATTTGCCCTGGTACTATCACTCGTCCTTCACCTGTATTATAGACATATTGTCTAATCCGGTCGCGTAACCAGTTTTTCTTTCGAGAACCATTAGTCAAATAATTAGCTTCTGACCAAAAAATGATTTCCGCCTTGAGCAATCCTATACGTTTAAGCCAACAAGCGGCTATCACATCGGGCGAGTTCCATGGAGACCCCATTATGATTCGGGCTTTTCGGGCTTTTCGCATAATGCCTATAAGTTTGGGGTTCCAGTGCAGAGGGACACCACACAATGTACCATATGGCTTGTCATCGACTACATAAGGGAATTTCATGGTTGAATAATCAATCTTCCACGAACGTTCCTTTTCCCTTTCGCACATATACAGTAACTCTATATCCAATCCCGTTTCAACCATCTTGTTGAAGAGGGAATTACGATAGGGAGCGATTGTGTTTTGCAAAATAAGATATTTCATAATGCTACTTTTTCGATTTGTGCTCAATCTTAGTCATCCATTCGTTCCATACGTCGGGATTGAAATTCTTTTTAACCAACTCTGATTGATTAGCATAGTCCATCAATTCCTCATCACACATCGACCGTATTTGTTGCAAGGTTTTTACAAAACCTTCTACCGAACGTTCGGTCTCGATATACTCTATTCTTTCTATTTGAAGATAGTGAATAGTCGATATAATTATACGGTTATGTAAAAGAGCTTCAATTATTTTGCTCGGAAAATTACATTGGTTGTCTTTCCAATCGGGATTACGCAGGCTGAGCTGGAAAGTAACACTGTGCAATAAGTCCATATAAGCATCAGATGACAACACACCATGGTAAATGATATTGGGATACTTTTGGACATACTCTTGCAGTTGTTTGCTATCACTATTGCCAGTGATGTGCAATCGGCAATCACTCACTTGAGCAAAAGCTTCCAGTGCCATTGGTAACGATGATATATCGGGTTGCAAAACACCAGACAACAAAAACTCCAAGCATGGTTTCCTTATGATGGGTGCCTCGACACCATTATCAGGTGTAACCCCTGCAAGACATACCGAATTTTCGCATGTAAAGAGAGGTGAGTCTGCCAATTTTATCACCCCGTCAATGTGATTCAACAAGTAGAGATATAATGACATCGCACATAGTTTTCGGGTAGGAGGTGTAAAATCCAATTCTATGGCATATACCCCGACCTTTGGTTTGCATAGCTTTAATAATAATATCAACAGCACATTCAACACACTGACATTATAAAGCCATACGGTGTCATGCCGATTGATATGCCGGAACACTTTGATCTGTTCAATGAATACAGCTAATTTTGCCACCAAGCCTCCATAATGACGCATCGATGAATATATCAGCTCATTATTGGAATCTTCAAACTCTTCCATCCTGCCACTGATGAAAAGTGGCATAATCGAATAAACCTTGTCGAATCCTCCACCACTCATCAAATTGCGCGAGAAATTACAAGCGGCAAACGACAGTCGGTACTTGGCTACAAGATGTTCAGGTAAAATATGAGTTACGAAAATTCTCATTCGGAGACCGGTGTTTATGACAGAATGCGTATAATCTTCTTATTATGGGCGTGAAAACGAAACGTACAAAAGCATAATACTCGTTTTAGGATATAAGGATTTGATAATTAAATATATAACACCACTGGTATTGCTCCATATTCACCGACATCACAAAATATCGTTTTTTTAGTAGCTCGTGGAGCGCATATCCGAACACTTCAATTCCTCGGTAGGTTTTCAATGTTCCGTTGATATGTACATAGTTTGGTGTACGCCCAATAAGTGTGTTAGCGTCATTTTTATTCTCAATATGAACAATCTCCACATTCTTCATATTAAGTCCGCCAAATGTACCATATTCCAAACTCTTGCAAGCTATAATAACGTGACACTTCAGTCCAAGTTCCTCATATACGCTTGCCGAGTGCATGCATATATAGGCTGTCCAAAAAACAATACCATTCATAGTTTTGTTAACAATGTGATGATTACAGATATATCATAAAATCAGATGGAAGATTAGTAGTTGTTCCGATTACTGCTTCAGGAACTTTTCCGTCATAAACCGGAGGAAAATGCCGTTTACTGAATAAAATAGGTCTTTGTCCCAAGAAAGCTCCCCATGCCGAGAATGTAGAATCACTGGCTATCACGAATTTGCTTTTCGAAATAGCCCACATATCGGCAAAGGCATTGCCGAAGAAACAGCGTTCCACATTCGGTATGGTAAGTAGAGGCCTCAACTCTTCATCACTGCCATCCGAAAAGAGAGCAAACCTTTGTTGTGGTCGTTCCTTTATGATGTTTTCAATCACTTCACGATACCAGTTTATATCCACCCGCATCTCCGGAACATAATCACCCAACCGGACGTGAACTGCCACCATATCCTTCATCCGTTGCGTATCGACTTTGCCTACAGTCTCACCTTTTAGTGTTTTATCAAAATATTCCAGAACTAACGGAACATCCTTATTCAAATCTTGGAAAAAACTGCCCAACATATTATGTACCTCCACATCTCTTCTGTTAAAGAGCTTCCATGTTAGGATAATCCAAGCCTTTTTCATACCATTGATCCCTATATCGTTGAACAATGAGTTATACACCCTTTTGTCTCGCTCTCCTCGCAGAATCGGACCCAAGCTAAACTTACGCCATGTCGGGGAGATGAAATTACCCAGGGGGGGGGTACTTATTAGCTGATATATAAGCATTTACAGCAAAGAACATACAATTAGCCAAACCCGGACCACCTATTCTGAACCAAGCAAAATCTTTGTCTGATAAAGCAGGGTAACAGTATTTTGTTTTCATATTGATTATATAACCTTATTAGAAGAACCGACCATCACAAAATTGATAATCTTGTAGACCTACACTATTTAATAGCATGTAATAATATACAAACAACGCATAGCCATAGATAAGATATTCATATCTTTCATAATTAGCTGCCCACGTTGAATCATCATTGTTTTTATATGCAGCGAATAACAAAGCCTGTGCCGGAGTAAAAGCATAGGCAATACGCATCGCTCCACTGCTATAGGACATCAGATTAAACAAGACAATGCCAATGAAAACGATTTTCAAGTATAAATCTTTTTTATCCAGAAAAGAATACATATATAAAAAAAATACAGATAGCATTATTTTTGAAAGACTAAAACTGTCTTCCGCTATATTCTTATCCATATCGGAATTCAAATAACGGGGGAATAAATCAGCCATACCACTTAATATTGTAGGCGTAATATTAAGAAAACCTATCACCAAACTGCCAATAATACAAATAAATACCATTATCGGCTGAAAAACCGTCTCTTTTTTATAAAATAAGAGACAAACAATAGCTATCAAACATGATTTATGAAAAAGGGAAGCTATCAACAGACAAAGAAGAAATACTCTTATTCTTTCCTCTTTGAGAAAAGTGTATCCCAAAACAAGAATACTGACCCCAGTCATCTGTCTCATCGCATTAAAATTGTAAAAGAAGTAAATCAGAATATAAAACAAAATCAATACAGCCGCTTCATTTTTTTCACTCCTCCTAGCGGCCCATGCTATGGTGATCATGGATATGGAAGAAGTAATTAGAATTACCCATTGAAATCCCAGATTCATTTTCATAACAAGAAGGTTGATTAACGCGTAACCGATTTCTACATGTTTCAACAAATAAGTTCCACCATAATTAAACAATGTCAGATAATTATGGCTGTCATTATATTGGCTTTCTGGATCTCGAAAACCTGCAAGAACTATAAAAAAAGTTACCATAAAATAAAAAACAGCCTTGGTGTTTTTTTTATAGTATCGTATAAGAATAACAGGCAATATACAGAATAGAGCATTCATTTTCTAGGATCTTTAAAGTTTATTGAAGATAGGGTCTGCGATGTTGTTCCAACTCTTCCTTGGAGAATCGCTCAGTTTCGGAATATAATAAACTAAACAGCAAATAAATTCCATCTCCAAAATTATCTAAAGATAAGCTTGTATGGAAAGATATAATCAAAGCACAGGTTTCCGCTTATGTTTATGCTCCCAAACAGTATCCTGAATTTCCAATCTTTCCACCAAACTATATCCATTGTCTGTTGTATATATAGATTCTCCATACATCATATCTTTCCGAGAATATTACCAATAGCATCCACCTTCAACTGACTTTGATTTTGAGAGTATTTCATTTCCACTTGGACGAGTCCAATATTCATTTTTTAAATCAACATAATTGGTGTTTATGCAGAATGGGGTATTATGCCCCCAAGGCTTCTGCACATATTCTTCCTCCCAACGTCTTCCACATATTCCGAATAGAAGTTGAACACCTGCTCCCATATGTATCGCTTGTTTTCCCAACCGTTTGACATGAGCTGCTAAAGGAAGACCGTAAGCACCACAACCAAGCAGGCATATATCAAAATCGATTTTATCAATTTCATTTTCCATATATTCAAGAGCCTCGAACCAGTCCTTAAAAGGAACTTCTGCAAAGGCTGATGATTGGACAGCTTTTAGTGTCTTAAGTTCAAAGACTGGCAGAATTTCAGGATTATCATACAATTTCTCCCGAATCGCATACTGCTTTTGAATCGTATCCGCATAAGGATGAACTACAAGCACCTTTTTTCCCTTCAGAATACGAGTCCAAGGACGTTTCACAAAATAAGGATAAACACTTTCAAAGTGTATAAACTGACAAGATTCCTTCAATGGCATGAATCTTTCTTTATAGTTTACAGACATCAGCACGTCTATTATTTCTGAATCCTGCAAATAACGTTGTGCGAAACAATCCAAAATTTTCGGTGTAGGATTGAAAACACCTGCATTACGGGAGATAGGTAAATAAAACAGTTCATCATACCATGGCATATCAGTCTTATCTGTGACATATTCCCATAGCTTGCAAAAAACATTTCGTTTATCCTTACGCATACGGTAAGAATTGGTAACACACATTTCAATACTTCCATATCGGGTGAGCATGAAAGGCTTGCCGTCCTTCAATGCTTCATACAACAAATCGTTGGCTTGTTGACGCTCATATATGCACCCAGGCATACAATCATAATAAGGCTTTTTGAAAATTTTCTTGTATATCTTAGAAGTGGCTTTCATTAGGAATGTTTTCAATTTCATAAGCTGTTTCTTAAAAAATTAATGCCCTCAATTCGTTTATCGGTTAGTACCTTGTTCACAGAATGATAATCAATTGTCTGCGTTATATTAGGTAGAGTGTCGACGGTTAGATGTTGGGACAGACCGAATTGTCCCAGCAGTGAGGTAAAGCGAACCATGCCTCGCGTCGCATTACCGATTGCGACAAACTGTTTATTGAATATGATACAGAAAGCCATACCATGAAACGAATCGGTCACTACAAAGTCTGCGGTCGCTATCTGGTTGACCCAATCATAAACACAGGGATCTTGGTTGATGATACGACTCCATATCCCCTTGCGTTTCTTCTCTTGGGGTAAAATATGCTGCACTTCAAGACCTGTTTCGACACACGCCTGCTCTATTATCCGTTGTTTATCCACTGTCCAGTCCAATATGTAAGTGATCAACTTCCTTGTGCCGGAAAGTTTTGCCTTCTTTCGTAGCGGCTCATAGATCTGTGGGTCGGCAAGGAGGGTTGGATCTAAAATTGAGCACGCCTCCACGCCACAATGCTCTCTCATCATGTGCACAGACTCTTCCTCGCGCACCGAAATGCCTGTAAATGTCTTTAGTGCCGCTGCAATCTCCCGGGTTTCCTGCTCGTCATATTCCCAAGTCGCAACACCGGTACTGGCTGCGTATGCCACTTTCTTGATCGGGAGTTGCTGTTGGTGTATCATGTAATAATCGCCATCGACCGAAAACACTTCTTTTCGCCACACTTGGTCGCTTCCTATCACAATGCCATAATAATCGCTCTGCAAAAGGTCAGTTAATTCCTGAGAGTTAAATACCGGGCGTGAAATGGGCTGTAATTCATGTTTCCGGAAAAGATAAAAAGCGCGTTGAGTAAACGGATGCGCCAGTTTTCTGTGTAAAGGGTAGTTGCGCCCGAAAGCCTCAGGAATGCGGTCTATGATTATCGGCTCAAAACCTAATTTTTTCAAAGTCTCTTTGGTAGCGTATGTCTGAAGCACACCGCCATAGTTAAGACCATAGTGCAAGGTTAAAATCCCTACTTTCTTACTTGTCATTATTTCCTTTTGATAAATTGATATACTCGTTTAACGCCCAAAGTCCGCAATACTGATTTAATGGAGTTAACCACCTTTTGCCGAGGTGTGCGCCGCTTGCAAATGCGGTTGACTACACTGCTAAAATCGTTTTCATAGTCGCTTGACCAAAATTCCTCACGATAACGACTGGGTGTCATGTTACGGTGCAGGCATATCTGAATTTTGTAGGCTTCACTAGCATTTACCGGTATCCGTTCCAATAGTCCACTAGTATGGGCCAACAAGATCTTCTGCTTTCTCAGTATGGACAGCCACAAGGCTGGTACCCATGTCATCGTCCATTTCAGGATGCTGCCCTTCAATTCCCCAATAGTCGGCAAGTGTGAAATCACTCCCCGATGAGAAACTGCGCGCTGGACAATTGTGACATGACGGTCGCAAGTAGATGTTTGCCCCATAACCTTTCATATATGAGCTTTCAGGAAATATAGGCGAGAGCAAAACTGTATTTTGATCGCTTTCGGTTGTCACCTCAGCGAGGGCGAGAGCAAAACTGTATTTTTTCCAGCCATTCCTCTTATCCCTAAACCGAATGCCCATCAAACGCCACCCTCGTGGGGTAAGGGCATCAGCCTCAGGGATTTGATGAGTAGGGTGAAGCAAAACTGAATTTTTCCCGACGTCCGTAAGGACGTAATTATGTATCTCCTCTCGCAAATAAGACCTAAAAACTTTGTTACTCGGTACTCCATGACAAATAAAATCGACGGTGACCAGTTTGTCATATTCTTCTCTCAAAAATAATTTTAATCCCTTGCATTGGCAGGGCGTTCCTGAAAACAGTACCCATCTCCCCTGACGAAGAAAATCACGTACTTGAACGTAAGAACAACCTGTGTCACATTGCACATATTTGCTGCCACGGAATGAGGCAAGTCCTTCTATGCTTTCACAATAACGGTGTTCAACTTGCCAATCTTCGGTCCATACCGCTCCAAATACTACTCCACCTCTGCATATTATTTCCTCGGCGATGGCTGTGAAGGCTCCTCCTGAACTACTTTCTATACGTTTCTGTTTGTCCATAATACGCATAGCTTCAACCGAATGCGGTTTTGACAGCTTGGTAGATTGCAGCATCGGACACACTTTCTCACACAAGTGGCAGTCTATACATTGGTCAGCATTAACTTTCGGATAGCGAAAACCTTCGGTATCAGTCACCATGCCAATACATTGTTTGGGGCATACTTGCTCGCAAGCGCCACATCCACAGCACTGCTTATTTCCTAAAACACTAATCATCTAAATCCCAAGTATCGGTTAATCTTAGCGGGTAGTATTTTGTTTGCCACTGTCAATATCAAGAAACAACAGATAAGCGTTAGTGCAATCAGCACTAATTGTTTACCCCCCCATTAGTAAATTTTAACAAACAAAACGCTTTACCTACGACTATATCCACAATCTTCAACACAGGGAGATGAAGAAGATAAATGCCGAAACTTAATTCTCCTAAACGCACTATCCACGTCCTCTCCATCTTTCCGTACAATGCCATGAGCAAGAGACACAATGATAGTGCATAGAAGAATGTGGAGAACTTGATTTGCGAAGCTGCCCAAAATGGCACATTGAGTACCTCGTTAATATAAGCAGACTCTAAAATGGAGAGGTACAGACCAAATAATGTGCAGCACAATACCGCAGGAGCTTTGACTTTTATGCCGCCAAATTTCATCAATGCACCCACATAGTAGAACAGAAACCAAGTGGGAAATATTTGTGCATATACCAATGGTTGTTGACGTGTGGCATATTGGATAGCATAAAGTGTACACAACGTGGCAGGAGTGATGAGCAACGCCCAATCCTTATAAAAGCAATACCGATATTCTTTAGTCAATTTCTTAATATGACGAACAATCCACGGACTTACAAGTTTTAGCTCCACAAGCACGATAAGGAAATACAGCGGAAAGAATGCTCCTCCCAAAAAAATGGGATTTATAATCTTCCATGTTGTCACTGGCTGCGACCCTGTAATTGTCGTTTCAGCAAACCACAATATACTCCATGTGGCGTAAGGAATGAGTATTCGGCGAATCCCTTTGAGGTCCAAACACCCATCTTTAATAAAATACCCCGATAAGAAAAAAAACATAGCAACCGCAAATGTAACCAACTGACGACTGGCAATCGCAGCAGCCCCATCCCCATTCATGAATGGAGTGTGTATAAAAAGGACAGCAATTATTGCCAATCCCTTCATAAAGGAAAAGTAATTGTTTCTCATTGAGATACTATGTTTTTTAATCTTTGTCTTACATTCATGAAAGCCGCCCTTACCATCAATTTCTCATCCTTTCGCAAGGCTATAAAATAGGTCGCAGCTATGAATGTTACTGTGGATATAACCACTGATACTATTAGCCGTGTAAATGATGGCTCAAAAGAAATGACTATCACCGACAATGCCAGGCACACAAGTACTGACACTGCCACACAGGGTGCTATAACCATTGTCAGAAATTGAACTACAGGCAATTCACATTTTATGTGGGCATAATAGACTCGGCCTATACATAGTACTATTACAGCAACTGTTGTCACCCAATAAGCAAATTCCGGATTGACAAAGAACCGCAATAGAATATAAATGAGAGGTAACCGCAGAATATAGGTCAATGAACTAAACAACTGAAAACTGCGTATATCGCCTTTGCCTGTTATCATAGTTACCAATGCCACAGTGAAACTGGCTATTACCTGCTGTATCACCTCATACCGACAAAACATGATAGCATAATCAGGCACCTCTGTTAGCCAAAGGTGTAATAAATATGGCAGTTCAAAAAGAATAGGCAAAGCAACAACGATAGCTAAAAAATAAGCCAACTTACTACCTGCCATAACAGCATGAATCATTCCCGATTGATTTTTAGCACCGGCATATTTAACAATTACAGGGTTTAATGCATTCATCATAGTCCCCGACAGTGTCATCAACTGTCCGCAAACTTGTTTGGAAACTCCTTGCGCTGCATTCATGATTGTGCCAAAGAATGAGTTAAGAATTAATCCCATTCCTTGTAGAGAGATAATACTTGAAGCCGAATATGTCAACTGCCAAAGGGCAAATGAGAACATTTCCCTAATTATCTTGAAATCGACATAGGTGCGAAAACTCACTTTGCACTCCTTATATTTCTTAGAACAATAAACCCTGCAAATTATAAAATTAATCAGTCCTATTATAAAGAGAAAGAATCCGTAAAGTATAAGTTTATCTGCTGAAATGTAAATAAGTACAACAGCTGCTACTAATTTTAAAACGCCATCCAAACTGCCCATGATTGAATAATAGAGCATGTTTTCGTGAGCGACAAGTACTGCATTATAAGGTACAGTCATCATGCTCATGGCAGTTGTGAGAGTTGTGAAATAGTATATGGATTGTGCTGCTTCGAGGCGATTTTGTGGAATAATCAGATAATCACCCAATACTACAGGTTTCAGGAGTATAAACACCAGTGCAATAAACAAGGCTATACTTATGTGTACTAAATAGCTTGAATTGAATATTCTGATACTCTTATCCGTATTCCCTTCACCTTCGGTATAAGAAAGAAACCTCTGTGTAGCAGCTGTCATGCTCTCGTTCAGGAAAGCAAGTAAACCAATGGTACTGCATGTAAGATTAAACACTCCAAAGTCTTCTACGCCCAAACCTTGTAATATGTACCTTGTAGAAAAAATAAGGCACACCGAGGTTATGACTATCTTGCCATAAAGGAAGAAGGTATTTTTTGCAACACGCTGGGAGATACCCATAGAGAGTAAGTACTCAACAGAATCCACCCTCCTAAAAATCAGAAAGATGAACTTTTGAGAATTTTTAAATTTTATGATTTATAATGTATTATTCCTTCTAGCAAGGCGTTTGCGGATAAAACTGAAACGACTGAAACCGGATAACAGACATTGCATGGGGAGAGCCCAATTTGGAGGGCTTACCTTAAGGACGTTACTCTTTCAGCTTTCTTACCCATTCCCTATACACATCCATAGTTATTCTCTCCGGCATACTGATTCTGACATGAGCATCTGTCCGATCAACTATGTCAGTCATATTTTGTAATAATTGCATAAACGCATTCTTTGCTATTATCAGACACGGCATTTGCATCTCTTTGGAGAAACTTTGCAGCGTATTGTATCCGTTTGACTTACAGAACAGCCGCAAGCCGTATGCCGAAAAGCCGTATGCGCACCATTCACCGATCGATTCATTATAATACAAATTGATAAATGAACCGTCGTTATTGCATTCGTCGATTGTTATAATTTGAGTATTCATTAACCGTATTCAATAAAATAAGTGGGTAATAATCCGATTGATTAGAAATCAAACAGCTTTTGTATATTGTGTGCAGCGCCTGTACAAATGCACTTTTGAAATATATGGCAACTGTGAATATCTGTTCCTATATGGGTAATAGCCCTTTCACTTAACAGCAGGATGGCTTTTTTCTTAATCCGGTCACCATACATACCCGCTATCGACGGAAGATTGAGCTGGAACTTCACCCCCATACCTTTCAGCCGTTGATAGTCCGATTCTCCCATATAGACATATCGTTCCGGATGGGCAAGAACCGGATAATAACCTTTGGCTTTGATACGTCCCAATATACCATATAAATTCATCGGTGGACTGAAGTAAGAGGTTTCCACCAGCAGATGGTCCCCGTTCTCGCCCAAGGGCAGCAGGTCGTTCTTTTCCAACCGTTCCTCGAAAAGGTTGTCGAGCATGTTTTCCGCCGCAAGGTGTAGTTTTACCGGACCGGTGTAGGTAGCCTGCAATTCGGTGAAACGTTCCCTTAGATGTGCTGTAGTGTTCGGCATGTCCTCCATGATATGCGGCGTGAGCCACACGGATTTCACGCCCAACTCTTCATACAGACATAGGATTTCCAACGCTTCTCCCATCGTCTGCACACCGTCGTCCACACCCGGCAGGATGTGCGAGTGCCAGTCGGTAAAACCATCGAATATACCGCTATCTTTCAGCAAGACGCGTTTCCTGAACGGCCACATCATTTACCCGTTTTTTTCATCGGAGCCATAATAGTATCCGGAGCCGTAACCGTAGTGATAACCATACCGATAGCCGTAACGGTATCCATAGCGGCCACCGCTTCCCTCGGTCCCGTTCAGAATCAAGGACATGTTCTTGTATTTCTTCTCCTGGTAGATTCTCTTCAGTTCGGCGAGCATACTCCGTTCAAGCAACCCTGCGCGAACCACGAAGATGGTCCGATTGACCAGCTTCTCGATAATCTGTGTGTCGGCCACCAGTTCGATGGGCGGACAATCTATGAATACATAATCGTACTGTTCTCTTGCGGCATCGATCAACTGCTTCAAACGCTCATTGAACAACAGTTCGGTAGGGTTGGGAGGAATCATTCCGATGGGTAAAACCTTCAAGTGTTTCCGTTGCGGATCGGATACGATGATTTCGTTAAGGTTGTCGATATGACCGCCCAGATAGTCGCTTAACCCCTTGGCGGGAGAATCGATATAGGACGATGCGGAGCCATGACGCAGGTCACCGTCGATTACCAGCACTTCCTTCCCTTTAATGGCAAGGCTCACGGCGATGTTCATGGTCAGGAATGACTTGCCGCTGCCCGGATTGAACGAAGTTACGACGATGACATTCGATTTCTTGTCCTTACCGATCATGAACTCCAGATTGGTACGCAACACACGGAATGCCTCATTGATGATGTCACGGCTACCCTCCTTGACGACAATAGCCTTGACCTCCTGCGACTTCTTCCCGAATATTCCTTTCTTCTTTTTTCCTACGAACAACGGAATCTCACCGATGAATGGCATGGTCACACTCTCCAAGTCTTTTCTTCCCCGTATACGGGTATTCATATTCTCGCGCATAAAGATGATGACTACCGGAATGAGCAACCCCAAAGCAAACGCGACCAGAAAGATGTTCTTACGCACGGGTGCCGTAGGCAGCATGCTTCCGTAAGGCGGGGTGACTATGCGGGTATTGTAGGCTGTGAATGTTTGCGAGAGTTCGTTCTCTTCACGCTTCTGCAACAGGAACAGGTAAAGAGATTCCTTCACCTTCTGCTGTCGCCCAACCGACAGCAGATATTTAGCCTGCGTAGGATTGGCAGCGATACGGGATGTTGTCTGTTGCTCCGTCTGCTGCAAACTTTTTATCTGCGCGTTTAACGTTACGATTTGATTGTCTATAGACGTAACTATCGCACTCCGCATGGACGCCAGAGCCTGATCCATACTCACAACCAACGGATTTCCCGTGCTGCTGTTCGCAACCAGGCTGTTGCGCTGCAACAGTTGTTTGTTGTATTCGGCAATCTGCGATTCGATATTGGCACTCTCTATGCCGGAGTTGGCCGGAAGCAATTGGGTACGGTTGGCATCATCGGATAAATAGTTCCGGATGTAACGGGTCATATAGAGCTGGTTGTTCAAGGCAAGAATCTGTGCGTTAGTCGCACTGCTCTGGGCCATGTACATGCTCGATGCTGCCTGCACGTCCGGCAAGAGGTGTTCGGATTTGTAGGAAGAGATATCCTCGTCCACATTCCCCAGTTCCCGTTCGATCACGCCCAGACGCTCGTTAATGAACATCGAGGTGCTGACAGCGATTTTATTCTTGTCCTTCACCCAGTTCTCGTTATAAACGGAAATCAACATGCTCAATACATCCTCTGCCCGTTGTGTGGAGTTATCTCTGAATGACAGGTCGATAACCGACGCTTTCTCGTTGTTCAACGAGACGGACAGGTTGGATGAGCAGGAGTTTACGGCATTATACAAATCGGATTTGCCCACATACAGTGTATATGCCTCGCCTCTCACATAATGAGGCGTTGTATGGATCACGATATTTCCCAACGGTGTAGGAATGGAGTCGAGCAAGCGTCCCATTATATCTTCTCCATCGAGTTCCGTCCCGTTACGTGTAAAGTCGGATAAGAGCAGCGTGCTGTCCGGCTGTACCTCCAGCGTAAAACCGGCCGATTCGTTTTCTGGTAAGTTGCTTATCGTCACATCCACGGGCAATGTCAGCCCATAGGCTATCTGACGGTGGAATCTCCCCGGAACGAAGTAATTCATATCCAAACGCAACCGTTTGACCACCTCGGTCATTAACGCCGGTGACTGGAAGGCGATCAGTTCGTTATTCACATTGGTACCGGACTGGAACAACCCGAACTCCGAGAAGGATTCCAAATCCGAGGAAACCGACTTGCCTTTGGAATCCTCTTTGATCAAGATCGAAGCGGTACGTGTATATACGGCAGGGGTGCGTAACAAATAAATGGTAGCGACACCGAGCGTTACCGCTAAAGACAAGACGAACCACTTCCACCTCGCGAGGCACAGGTATAACAGGTCTTGTATCCGCAGGAAATCATCCTGCTGTACAGGTTTTGCATTCTTTTGATTGACGCTCATATCTGATTCTATATTATTTCACGATCAACACGGTAATGGTGGTCAGCAGCGAGGCCAACGACATCCAGAAAGAGGCTGAACGGACGTTATTGCCATTGACGGTTGCCTGACGTGCTCTCATCGAGTTGGGTTCCACATAAACGATATCGTTCTGCTGTAAATAATACACGGGAGAGGCGTAAAGGTCGTATCCTGAATTCAGGTTTACCTGATATAAGGTCTTTTTACCGTTTTCCTCCCGTTGTACCAGCACGTTCTCCCGTTTCCCGTAGACGGTAAGATCCCCGGCCATGCTTAAAGCGTCCAAAAGCGTCAGCCTGTCCTTGTCGATATTGAAACGTCCGGGGTTGGCAACCTCACCCAATACGGAAACGGTCAGGTTCATGAATTCCACTGTTACTACCGGATCTTTCACGAGGTTCTTCGAGATCAGTTCCTTTTTGATACACGAAGCAATCTCTTCACGGGTCATTCCCGCTACATGTACATGTCCCAGCACGGGGAAATCGATCTCTCCATCCTTGTTTATCGTATATCCCGATATCCCCTGACTGTTGGAGGTTCCCGATGTACTACCGATCTGCCGGGATATGATCGGGAGGTTGAACAAGTCCATCAACAAGGGATCCTTACTATTAACCAATATTGAAATCTTGTCTTCGGGACGTACACGGATTTCCAGCGGATTCAAGATCTGCTCTGCGGTGCCCTGTTTCAGGTCTGTAAAGTAAGCGACTTTCGGAGTGGCACATGATCCCAACAGGAGAGCCACGGCCGATAAGAGTAAAATGTATCTGATTTTCATATTTCATTGATTTTTATTTGTCGGTTGTCCACCTCGACTGAAGCTGTCCGATACGCTTCGTCAGCCGGATATTGGCAAGAGTCCATACCAGAATATCGCCCAGTACGATCCAGTTCACATCGAGATAAAGGGACAGAAGAATATTAAACAGTATGAATACAGTCGATACGAAGATGATGGAAATCATGGCAGTCCGCTGTTTCATTCCGACAGCAAGCAGCTTATGATGGATATGGTTCTTATCCGGCAGGAACGGATTCTTCCCGTTACGTACCCGGTGCAGGTAAACTCGGACCACATCGCAACACGGAACCAGCAGCGGAGAGAAAGCCAGCACCATCAAGTCTATATTTCCCGTATGTTCGTCCGGTCCGCACATAATCAGCTTGAGACTGAGGAAACAGAGCATCATGCCGATGGTCAGACTGCCCGTGTCACCCATGAAGATCTTCCTCCCGTGCTCGGCGTTCCCGAAAACATTGTAATAGAAGAACAGTACCAACACACCCAACGTAGCGAACGCCAGCATGGCATATATATACCGGTGAAGCATGAAAAAAGTCAGCCCGTAAAACAGGCAGGCGACACTGCACAGTCCGGAAGCCAGCCCGTCAATGCCGTCGATCAGGTTGATGGCATTGATGATGAAGATCACGATTAGAATGGTCAGGGGATACCCCAGCCATAACGGAACCGCGTGGATGCCCAGAATGCCGTGCAGGTTGTCGATATATATTCCACCGGTGATAAGCATCACACCGCACAGGATCTGGATGACAAACTTGGCACGATAACGGATACCGATCAAGTCATCGGCCATACCGACCAGGTACAATACCATGATGGCACAGAACGCAAATGCCAAAGGTCGTGCATCGTTTCCTATCTCGGACAACATCTCCGAATGCCCCAGCGCCATATTGATTCCCAGCAACAGGAGTATGGTGAAAAACACGACCGGCTTGAATGCGATGCCGCCCAACCGGGGCACTGCACAATGATGGATCTTCCGTTCGTCGGGAAAGTCAAACAACTGCTTGCGAAAGGCGATCAGCAGAATCTGGGGAATGACGATACCCGCACAGAAGACACAAAGCAGAAACGACAGAGAACAATTTACAATCCAGAAACACATATATAGTGCACATTTATATCTAAGACAGATCACGCTCCATGAACCATCGTAACCTTGGACCCTATATCATCCAAAAACGAATCGGTCATACTGACACATTATTTATAATAGCTTGATATATTCGGGACTGACTTCCACCCCTACGGAAAAGAACTCAGGCAGTTCCACCAACAGACGTTTCGTTTTCGACCCGCGCACAGTCAGCAATTTCCCTTCATAACCGTCCAAAGGACCGCCCACAATACGGATGTTCCTTCCGCACATGGCGGGTGTCAATTCGCTCGGGAGATAATATTTCGGATTCTCCGACACACTTACGGCATGCATGAAACGCTCCATATCCGCATCAGCGACAGTCATCGGTTTTTTGTAACTGCTCCCTTTCTGAAAACGGAACTGAATGGTGGGGATCTTCTCCACGACAAGATCGATTGCCCCCTGTGTATCGTGGACAAAAAGCAGATCCTGAATAAAGGGAACTTTTTCTCGGACACGTTTGCCGCCACGAACACTCAACCGCTCTTTCATGGGAGTGAACACCTCGAAATGCTCGGCCGCCAGTTGCTTATATGCGGGCAATTTGGCATTGGCCCGTTTAAGGTCGCGCATCACGAACCAGCATATTCGTTTTTTTCCTTCTGAAACAGCCATATTTAGGGTTCAAGACAATTCTTCTAATCCTGCAAGATTGTAAAATGCATTACATATCAAGCAGTTACAAACAATCGTTTCAAAAGTTCGGAAATAATTCCCCATGTCAGTATATCTGTTTATGCTCACCATAAAAGATTCCGTCATCTCACACCTGCAAGAGGTTCCCAAAGCCGTTTTCGGCTCCATTTTTTGCTCCTTCTCTCTGGGAGAGATGTATCGAAAATTGACATAGGACGCAACTACTTGTTTGACAATAAGAAACTGATTTTTCATAAACAGGATTTGCTCAACATCTGTGCACAAGTCCCCCGGAAAATGAAAGCGACTGAAAATAAATAACCGCTTTTATAGCTGTATTTTCAATAAATTGTGTAATTTTGCCCCCGTAATATATTTCTCTCCCAGAGAAAAATACATTTTTTACTCAACCAATATATCGCTCCCGATATTTCTCTTCCCAAGGAAATCAGTAGTTAGGAATATTCAGTAAATGTTCCCCCCAAATACCATGGCATATGAAGATGATAGAGTATAATCACTTCATATGCCATTATTATTGTCATTTTTCTGTATATTCTCATATACTCTTATCTGACAAGACATGAAGTTCCGGAAGAAGTCTTCTGACCTCTTCTGATTCTTTCAGTAAACTCATATCATGCAGCTTTCCCCGTTCTGTTCCTGATCTTGTCAATCATCAGTATGGCATTTGCTGTATGTATTCCGAAGAAAATCCACAGGATTTCCGTCTTCTTGTTCCTTGCCTTTATCCTTGCGAGCGAGTAATGTTGCTTTTGAGTGCCGAAGCTTCCTTCAAGCCGTGTGGCCCTTTCTTTTGAGAGTTCGCTTCTAAGCACCTTCCTCAAAGGCTCATCTTTGCCCGCCCTTCCCTTGCGCACAAAGGATGTGGATATCCCATATTTAGTACAGAACTTTCTGTTGGCATTATTGGCATATATGGAATCGGCAGCCACACATCTTACCCTTACATTCATCAGCTTCTGCTGCATACGGATACAGTCCTTCAAGCGTATCCCCTCATTGAAAGCCTTGAACGAGAGGTGTTCGATGAACGATATGCCGTCTATCTGTATATTATTGACCTTTGCACCGAACTCGACGGACTTGGTTTCCTTGCCTCTGACGATGGGACGTACATAATGACGGTCGATGCTGATGATGCGGTCACTGACTTTTCGCCCTTCAAACATTTCCTTTTCCTGTACAAGCACCTTTCTGATGATGGAAAGACGCTTATGGTAATCCTGCGTATATCGGAGTAAAGCACCGTACTCGCTATGGAGCCCATCCCTTTGACTGAGGAGCTTTTCAAGAAGCTTGATCATACGGCGCTTAAGCATTCTTGTCCTTGAAGCTCTCCTCTTTCTTTTCTTGCAGTAGGACAGATAGGATTCCGCCACATTCCTGTATTTGTTGCGCGGACGCCTTATGCCCAGATCCCTGCAATGCCGGCATATATGACTGTAGAGCCATTCGATGCTTTCCCAAAGGAGTTTCATGTCCGTAGGAAAACGCATGTGGCTCTCATAGCATGTGGCATCGGTCATGCAGACGTGAAGGTTATCAAGATAAGGTTTCCAGTGTGAAGCCAGGATCTCCTGGAAGGAATCAATGTCAAGGCGGGATGCTATCTCATTACGGATGGCACTGACTATCTTGAAGTTGGTTATGGGAAGGGACGGGGGGATCATGATTCCACAGAACATCTGGTAGTGTATGTTCCCGTTCAGATGTTCCACCAGTTTCCTGTCGGAGAATCCGGTGTATGCCTTCAGGACCATAAGGGCGATCTTTGCGGAAGGACTGAATATGTTCCTGCGGCCCAAACGTTGTTCAGACAGGCCTGCGGCTTTTGCCATACGATCAAATGGAAAGACCGAATGAAGCCTGCCAAGCTCACTCTCATGAAAACTCTTGCGGTATTTTTCCAGAATATCAAATTCTGTAAAGCCCAAAGTTGGGTGGATTTCTGAAATTTTTTGTATCTTAGCCATATCTTAGTTGGGGAATTTCCCCCGTTTGGGCCGTCAAACCTTGTTTTCGGGGGAATACCTAAAGATACTAAAAAGCCAACTAATTCGCAATAATTTGTGTATGAATTAGTTGGCTCATTTTATAATATTTAATGAATGTCCCTAAATATAAAGATTTACCCCTGCCACAGATAGCTATAGCAGGGGTAATTTCCTAAAAAAGGGAATTTTGACACACCCTCTTAATTTAGTTTGATATAGCCTCAAGAGAACATTGTTTTATACTGTTACTACTTTTTACCGTTTGACGAGTCCGATCTTTGCGTTCAGTTTAAAATAATAAACTCCATTCTCTTTCTCCAGAAATCCGTATTTGTCCTTCTCCAAAGATCCCTTTTCCAAACGAGCATTTTGAAACAAAAAATCCTCCATCACCTGCTTTTCCGGTTTATGATAACAGAGCACTTCTCCACTTCCATCCACTAGCAGGATACCTTCCACCGCTGAATCCCATCCGTTATAAATCTTTGCAGGACGCATTCCTAATGCTAATGCCATCAAGAACTGCTTCATCTTGAATTCATAAAACTTGTGCTTATTGATCAGCTCATCCTTAATTTTCAACGGATTCCTTTGTTTGATAACCTCCGTCAACTCACTAATACGGGAGATGCCATCCAGATGCATGATACGAACCATTTCTGTCAGTACACGCGGAAAGTGCAGATCAATCATCAGAAGATTGCTACGAAATACCCGGTCGGCTACATCAGCGTATTTAAGTACACCTCCCAGACGTTCAATCATCATCATCCGTTCGGCAACTTCATTCGGAGATTCAGGCAAAGCATTGATTTTATTCACCGTTGGAGTGGCAAATTTAATTCCACTCTGTTCCAATTTAAGATTCGCTGCACGCCCTCCGTCCAGCAACGGTTTCATTGCGCCCAACCGTGAGCGGACATTGAAGCCGCTTAACGGAGCTTTCGGATGCCAAAATGCAACGGAGAAGTCTGTACGATCTTCCGTTTTTGCTTCCAGATCGAAAATGGAAGCCTCGTCTAAAAACTCCTCTACCCCTTCCGGAGAGATAACCTCGTTTTCCGGAGAAGATTTCACAGCCTGCCATATCAGATCAGCCACAATACCAAAATCTTCACGAGGCATGGACTTAATTCCATTCTCTCCTTCCATACGAATCGTATCTTCTTCAATATAATATTGACGTGTTCCGTCATGTTCTTCCCGTTGAATCATCGCAACAGGCCAAAATGTATCTCCCGCCTTTGCCTCTGCCGTACCTGTCACCACTTTACCGTCCGCCAAAAGACGAAAGAAAGAATAGAGTTCACACCATTCTCTTTTGGTTGCTTCGAATGCCATATATTTTTGTTTTTCTTTATTTTACTACACGACTTCCCATATCTTACCTATAAAATATTCTCATCACCAAGAATGCGCGCTGTTTCCACCTTCTCCAAACGTGCACGTAACTTAGGCATCATCGAACAGCGAATACGTAATGTCATGCTACAATCCATGTCATACGACTGATTAAGAATCTCCGGCTCCTCTTCTTTCACAATACGCATTACATCATTCATAAAAGGATATTCGAACATTACCGTCACCTCCTCATCTACCGTCTTTTCTATAATGGTAGCGGCAGCAATCGCTTCGGCAGCAGCAGCCTTATAAGCAACGATCAATCCGCTCGTTCCCAATTTGATTCCTCCAAAATATCGGACTACTATAATCAGGATATCCGTCAGTTCATTCGAGTTTATCTGTCCGAGAATCGGTTTACCCGCTGTTCCGGAAGGTTCTCCATTATCATTAGCACGGAAAACCTTCCGTTCAGCTCCCAACATATAGGCATAGCATACATGCCGTGCGTCATAATACTTTTTCTGATACGTTTCAAGATACCTCTTTATTTCATCGAGAGTATGCACAGGAAGGGCTATAGCAATGAACTTGCTTCGTTTTTCCGTATAAACACCTTCGGAAGGCCCAATGATGGTTTTATAAGTATCTTCAGCGGTCATGATATCATCTAGTCCAACTTATGGATGATCAGTCCCGAACGCAGTTTCGGTTCAAACCAGGTAGTTTTCGGCGGCATAATATTGCCTGTATCAGCAATATCCATCAACTGTTTCATCGATACGGGATAGAGAGCCAGGGCCACTTTCATTTCACCGCTATCCACGCGTTTCTTGAGTTCTCCCAATCCACGGATACCACCTACAAAATCAATACGTTTGTCCGAACGCAGATCCTTTATGCCTAACACTTCATCCAAAATCAAGTTGGAAGAGATTGTAACATCAAGTACACCAATAGGGTCGTTATCATTGTATGTACCGGCTTTAGCTATCAGACTGTACCATTTCCCCTCCAGATAAAGTGAGAAATTATGTAAGCCGGACGGTTTATAGATATCCGTACCTTTCTCTTCCACTATAAAGTTTTTAGTAAGTGCAGCCAAGAATTGTTCGGGAGTCAACCCATTGAGATCTTTCACTACACGATTGTAATCAATGATGGTCAGCTGGTTTGCCGGGAAGCAAACAGCCATAAAGTAATTATATTCTTCATCACCTCGGTGATTTGGATTCAGCTTTGCCTTCTCCGCTCCCACCAGTGCGGCAGCGGCAGAACGGTGATGTCCGTCAGCAATATAAAGGGCAGGCATTTTAGCAAATTCGGCTGTAATGATATCCATATCTTCATCCTGATCGATGATCCAGAAAGTATGTCCAAAGCCATCATCCGGAGCAATAAAATCATAAACCGGTTTGTTTGCCGTATATTTCTTTATAATAGCATCCAGTTTCTCATTATCCGGATAAGCAAAGAATACAGGCTCAATGTTAGCGTTATTTACGCGGACATGTTTCATACGATCTTCTTCCTTGTCACGACGAGTAAGCTCATGCTTCTTGATAACCCCGTTCATATAATCCGGGACATAAGCACCGACTACCAACCCGTATTGTGTTTTCCCGTTCATCGTCTGGGCATAGATATAATAGTTTTCCTTATTATCCTGCACCAGCCAGCCTTTGTCCTGAAACAATTGGAAATTCTCTGCAGCTTTAGCATACACCCGTTCGTCGTGTTCATCCGTACCAACGGGGAAATCGATTTCCGGTTTAATAATATGATAAAGCGACTTTTCGTTACCTTCCGCTTCTGCGCGGGCTTCTTCTGAATTCAATACATCATAAGGACGTGAAGCGACCTGTTCAACAAGGTCTTGTGGAGGACGGATGCCCTTGAAAGGTTTGATTATTGCCATGATATTAGTATTTTATAGGTAAAAAAATAAAAGCCACAGACTTCTTGAAAATCTGTGGCTCAAATATACGATTTATTTCTAAAAAAGACATTCTGCAACGGATTGTTTTTCTTCAGATACTATCATAGTTATCCGGAGAAATCCGGCTGACTTACTCAGCATCTTATTTGTTTACTCTAAATTTCTCGCAGCCATCTTTCAAGAAGCCAACGATTTGTCGAGCGGCAGCAATACCGGCATTGATATTTGCTTCGGCAGTTTGAGCACCCATTTTCTTTGGAGTCGAGAAATAACGTCCGACAAACTTTTCAGCAAATTCAGCGTTGGCAGCAGGCATAATATCTGTAATATATTTGAAGTCTGCACGCTCTTCCATCAACTTAATCAGTTCTGCCTCGTTGATTACTTCCTTGCGGGCAGTGTTTACCAACATAGCTCCTTTCGGCATATCTTTCAGTAGCGCATAATTGATAGAGTTCTTAGTTTCGGCAGTTGCCGGAATATGAAGAGATACCACTTGGCAAGTCTTGTACAACTCTTCTGCCGAATCAAGAGCTTTCACTCCATCTTTTTCGATCACTTCTTTCGGACAGAATGCATCATAAGCATACACTTCCATCCCGAAACCTTTGGCAATACGAGCTACATTGCGACCGACGTTTCCATAAGCATGGATACCCAGTTTCTTACCCATCAATTCCGTACCGGAAGTACCGTTATAGAAATTACGGACAGCATATATCATCATTCCCAAAGCAAGTTCGGCAACAGCGTTAGAGTTCTGTCCCGGAGTGTTCATCACACATACATTGTGAGAAGTGGCAGCAGCCAAATCCACGTTGTCATATCCTGCACCGGCACGGACTAAGATTTTCAATTCTTTAGCAGCATCCAGCACCTCTGCATCCACAACATCGCTACGGATAATGATAGCATTAGCCTCTTTTACTGCATCCAGCAATTGAGCCTTATCAGTATACTTCTCAAGCAAAGCAAGCTCAAATCCGGCTGCTTCTATTTCTTTACGGATACCATCTACTGCAACTTTAGCAAACGGTTTTTCAGTAGCTACAAGTACTTTCATAATCTGATTCTGTAGATAAAGACTTACCACAGATTACGCAGATTTTCACAGATGATAGAACATAGAAATCTGTGTAATCCGTGTAACCTGTGGTGAACATATTATTAATGAAGTTTTTCAAATTCCTGCATGCAGTCAATCAAAGCTTGTACGCTTTCTTTCGGCAGAGCATTGTAGCAAGATGCACGGAAGCCACCCACAGAACGGTGTCCCTTAATGCCCACCATGCCTCTTTCAGTAGCAAACTTTAAGAAGTCCGCTTCAAATTCCTTATATTCAGGAGCCATTACGAAACAGATATTCATACGTGAACGGTCTTCTTTGGCAGCAGTACCTACGAACATTTTGTTACGGTCGATTTCCCCATACAGCATATCAGCCTTTTCGATGGCGCGACGTTCCATTTCTTTCACCCCTCCCTGCGCTTTAATCCAACGAAGAGTCTGCAACGCTGCGTAAATAGGCACAACAGGAGGAGTGTTAAACATAGACCCACCGTCAACATGAGTCTGATAATTCAACATTGTCGGAATGTAACGGGAAACCTTGCCCAATGCATCGTTCTTAACGATAACGAATGTAACACCTGCAGGAGCCAGATTCTTTTGTGCACCGCCATAAATACAGATATATTTAGAAACGTCGATCGGACGTGAGAAAATATCAGAAGACATATCGGCAATCATCGGAATCGGAGAATCGAGGTCTTCCTTCAATTCAGTACCGTAAATTGTGTTGTTAGTCGTGATGTGGAAATAATCTGCGTCTGTCGGGATTGTGTAATCTTTGGGGATATAAGTATATGTAGCTTCAGCAGAGGAAGCAACTTCTACAACTTCACCAAACCCTTTAGCTTCTTTCATTGCTTTCTTTGCCCATACACCAGTGTTCAGGTAAGCGGCTTTCTTTTCAAGGAAGTTATAAGGAACCATACAGAACTCCATACTAGCACCTCCACCCAGGAACAGAACCGAATAGCCTTCGGGGATATTGAGTAATTCCTTGAATAATGCCACTGCTTCGTCAACCACGGGCTGGAAGTCTTTGGCACGGTGGCTGATTTCCATCAAAGAGAGACCAGATTCGTTGAAATCTAAAATAGCCTTCGCTGTATCCTCTATCACCTCACGTGGAAGAATAGAAGGTCCTGCATTGAAATTATGCTTTTTCATTTGAAGTTTGTTTTTGGTTTAACAATTTCGTTATTTTTGTCTTTTGACTTTGCGAATTTACGAATTTATTTCTGCTGCACAAATCTTTCCTTATAAAAATACTGTTCCAAAGCAGATTGTCTTTTCTTTTTATTGATTTATACAGGATATATACACCATATTGTTATCCATAGATATCAACTTCTCCTACTTCGCTTCCTCCATAATGGTCTTCATACCTTTGATTTTCTCCCCTTGAATCAGATGTAAGAGTTGCTTCACCTTCGCCCGGCGAACCGCAACGAAGGCATAATGTTCTTTGACGTCAATTGCTCCGACATCATCGCGGGTCAGGTTTCCTTTTTTATATAAGAATCCGGCAATATCAACCCGGCTAAGTTTCTCTTTCTTTCCCTTACCTATATATATGGTAGCCCAAACCGATTTCGGAGGACGGGAAGGATTTTCAGGCAACACCACTGTTTCCATATTTTCCGGAATATAAGGAGGAACTTTCTCTCCGACATACAGAATTAAATAGGACGTTCCGGTAGCATCCCAACGTGCTGTTCGTCCGTTACGGTGGATAAAGGCTTCTTCATTCACCGGTAAGTGATAATGGATAATATGTTCCACCTCCGGAATATCCAATCCACGGGCAGCTAAATCAGTAGAGATCAACACATGGCAACTACCGTTACGGAATTTATAGAGCGCACGTTCACGGTCAGGCTGTTCCATACCGCCATGAAAACGCTCTGCAAAGAGTTTTTTATCTGCCAATAACTGATGTACACGGTCTACTGCGTCCCGATGATTGCAAAAGACGATACTCGAACTACTTCCCAATGTACAAAGCAAGTTGTATAAAACATCAATTTTATCTTTGGAAGGTGAAAGCACTCTCATCAGTTTCAAACGCGATTTCTGTTCTTCAGAAGCATCCGAAAGGAAGTTCAACTTGACCGTGCGGTTCAATCCCGTAAAATCAGGAATCTCTTCAGCATCGGTAGCTGAAAGTAATACACGTTTTTTTAATCCCGAAAGCTGTGCGATAATCTCTGTCATTTCATCATGAAAACCAAACTCTAAAGATTTATCAAATTCATCGATAATCAAAGTACCAATGGTTTCGGGAGTGAAATTTCCTTTCGACAGATGATCAGTGATACGTCCCGGAGTACCGATGAGGATAGCAGGACGATTACCTGCCATGCTCTTTTTTTCTTCAGCGATAGGATGTCCGCCATAGCAACAACAGGTTTTCCAGGAAGTTCCCATTGCTTTGAACACAGAATCTATTTGCAAAGCCAGCTCACGTGAAGGAACCAGAATCAACGCCTGCACGCTGTCATCATCCGGTTTTAGGATAAGGAGCAAAGGCAACAGATAAGCCAATGTCTTGCCAGATCCTGTTGGTGACAACAGGATAACATCTTTTTTTCCGGTAACTTGTTCAAGGGCTGCTTCCTGCATCGGATTCAACTCATCAATCTTCAAATTGAGGAGGGCCGACTGTATTTGGGGGAAAGATATACGATGATATTCCATAACCTATTGTTCTTTAATTATTCTATCATGCAGTTAAACATACGAATATAATAGATAAGTACAGATAAAAAAGGAGAACAATCTTCAGAACAGATGCATAACAGATCGGAAAGACATCATGAATCCCCTAAAAAACAAGTGGGAAATCCAAGAAGCACTACCGCCTTTTCAGATTTCCCGCTCTGTTTTTATATACTCTTCCCGGTCATTTTCCGACCGATTGTTCTCTTCTGCGAATTATCCTCCGAAGTTATCGTACATCAGGTTCTGTGCCGGAACGCCAAGATCGTCGAGCATCTTCTCAACAGCTTTCGACATCGGGCCAGGACCACACATATAATATTCGATATCTTCAGGAGCTTCGTGATTCTTCAGATAAGTTTCGTAAATTACATTGTGAACGAATCCCGGAGTATACTTCACGCCTGCAGCATCAGCAGCAGGATCCGGACGGTCGAGTGCCAGATGGAAAGTAAAATTCGGGAACTCCTTTTCGATCTGCAGGAAATCTTCCAGATAGAACACTTCATTCAGTGCACGAGCACCATAGAAGTAAGACATCTTACGATCAGTAACGCGCAATGTCTTGATCATATGCATGATCTGAGCACGCAACGGAGCCATACCGGCACCACCACCAATCCACATCATTTCTTTATCGGAGTTGAAGATTGGGTGGAAGTCTCCGTAAGGACCACTCATGATTACCTTATCACCCGGTTTCAGGGTAAAGATATAAGAAGAAGCGATACCCGGCATCACATCCATAAATCCAGGACCTTGGTCTTTCGGTTTGAACGGCGGAGTAGCGATACGCACTGTCAACATGATACGGTCACCTTCAGCAGGGTAGTTGGCCATAGAATAAGCACGGATCGTTTCCTCTTCATTTTTACATTTCAACCCGAACAAGCCGAATTTCTCCCATGCAGGCAAGTATTCGTCACCAATCAGGCTCTTATCGATGTCCTTATTATAATCCATTGAATATTTAGGAATCTTGATTTGTGCGTAAGACCCCGGAATGAAGTCCATGTGTTCGCCTTTAGGCAAAGCCACGATAAACTCCTTAATAAATGTAGCCACGTTCTTGTTGGAAATCACTTCGCACTCCCATTCTTTCACACCCAGTACACTTTCGGGCACTTTGACAGCCATATCGCTCTTCACTTTCACCTGACAGCCCAGACGCCAATGGTCTTTCTGCTGTTTGCGGCTGAAATGAGAGACTTCAGAAGGCAGAATCTCACCGCCCCCTTCGAGCACCTGACATTTGCACTGTCCGCAAGACCCCTTACCACCACAGGCAGATGACAGGAATACTCCGTTTACAGACAGCGTATTAAGCAACGTGGAACCGGAAGCCACTTCCAATTCCTTTTCACCGTTGATTGTCAGTTTCACGTTTCCTGATGGCACCAAGAATTTTTTGGCAACCAACAAGATAACAACAAGCAAGAGAATAACCACAAGGAATACCCCAATGCTCGCTAATATTAAATTCATATCCATTGTCTTATTCCTTTCTTTTTAGATGTTCAAACCAGAGAAACACATAAATGCGATTGCCATCAGACCTACTGTGATAAACGTGATACCCAAGCCCTTCAACGGAGCAGGAACGTCAGAGTAAGCCATTTTCTCGCGGATAGCAGCCAAACCTACAATAGCCAGCAGCCAACCGATACCGGAACCCAATGCGTAAGAAATAGCATCCCAAATATCGCCAATGTATTTCGGGTCGCTCGGAGCGAGATTGATACGTTGCTGCATAAACAGAGAGGCACCCATGATGGCACAGTTCACTGCAATCAACGGCAGGAAGATACCCAACGAAGCATACAGTGACGGGCTGAAACGTTCTACCACCATTTCCACCAACTGCACAATACCGGCAATAACGGCAATGAAAAGAATAAAACTCAAGAAACTAAGGTCTACACCTTCAATAATGGCATTGGCAGCCAGCACTTTGGTCTGCAACAAGTAGTTCACCGGAAGCGTCACCAGCAACACAAAAGTTACAGCGATGCCCAATCCTACGGCAGTCTTCACATTCTTCGATACTGCCAAATATGAGCACATACCCAGGAAGAATGCGAATATCATGTTGTCCACAAAGATAGAGCGGACGAATAAACTTAATAAATGTTCCATATCTTTTAATTAAGAATTAAGAATGAAGAGTTCTTCATTTCCATTAATTACTTTCTTCTTGCAATTCTTTGTGACGTGCACGTTGATACCAGATAATACAAGCTACGATAATCAATGCCATCGGCGGCATCAACATCAAACCGTTGTTTACGTATCCGATATTCTTAACAGGTTCGTAATTAAGAATGTTGAAACCGAGCAACGTTCCCGAACCGAACAGTTCACGGAAAAAAGCAACGAGCACCAAAATCTTAGCATATCCCAAACCATTACCTACACCATCCAAGAAAGACTCCCAAGGACCGTTCTGCATGGCAAATGCTTCAAGACGTCCCATCAGGATACAGTTGGTGATAATCAAACCTACATATACAGAGAGCTGAACACTTACGTCGTAAGCATAAGCTTTCAGAATTTCACTTACAATAGTTACCAGAGCAGCCACCACCACCAACTGAACAATGATACGGATACGGTTAGGAATGGTTTTGCGCAACAATGAAATAACAACGTTAGCAAATGCGGTAATCACCGTTACTGAAAGTCCCATTACAATAGCAGGCTCCAGTTTGGCAGTAACAGCAAGTGCAGAACAGATACCGAGCACCTGTACGGTTACCGGATTGTTTATTCCCAACGGAGCAGAGAATACTTCTTTATTTCTCTTTGAAAACAGTTGTCCCATATTCTATCTTTCTCCTCCTTATTATTTAGTTAAAAAACTCATGTAACTACCCAGACAATTCTTCAACATGGTATTTACACCCACCGAAGTGATTGTACCACCAGAAATGCCGTCCACCTGATATTCAGGCTTCTCCACCTTGCCGTTCTTTACCACTCCCAAAGCGATAGAGCCATTCTCCAAAGTCTTTTTTCCAACGAATTCATTTTGGAAATGTTCAGTTGCAATTTCAGCACCCAGACCCGGAGTTTCACTTGCATGAGAGAAGTAAGTACCGTAAACGGTATCCTTATCCTCATTCAGTGCAATATATCCCCAGATAGCTCCCCAAAGACCGGCACCGTAAACAGGAAACACATACTTAGTCTGATCGTCCACTTCGCACACAAATACGTGCAGACGCTGTTGTTCTTTTGCTTCTTTTTCGTAGTTGGTAGCAAATTCTCCAGTATTTTCAATCAGCGAACCGTCTGCGTTCATCAGCATATCACCTTTCACATATTTCTTATATTCCGCATCCGCATCTTCCACATTTTTAATGTTCAATGCGGCAAGGATCTGTTTCTTAGTGTCCAACTGCACATTCTTGTTTTGTGTAGATTTCAGTGAAGAACTAACGAATGCCAGGAGGAATGCTACGATAATAACCATTACCGAAGCATAAATGATAGTATAACTATTACTATTTGTATTCATTTTCTTTCGGTATTTTATTGGTTAGACTTAATAACACGTTTTTCACGACGACTGATATTACTCTGTACTACACAGTAGTCGATCAGCGGGGCAAAGATATTCATCAGCAAGATGGCGAGCATCATACCTTCCGGATACCCAGGATTCAGTACACGGATAACAATAGCCATCACACCGATCAGAAATCCGAAGATATATTTACCATTCTCCGTACGTGCGGAAGTCACAGGATCAGTAGCCATAAATACGGCACCGAAGCAGAAACCACCGAGAACAAGGTGTTCATACCAAGGCATGTGGGCCATTGCTGTATCCGGACCAATCGTATTGAATACCCAGCCCATGAATGCACCACCGACAAAAACAGAAATCATTGTCTTCCAACTTGCGACACCCGTCCAAAGGAGAATTGCGGCACCAATCAAAATGGCAATCACACTTGTTTCACCAATAGAACCCGGAATCAGACCTGTAATCATATCCATATTGAATGCAGGAACACTACCTGATGTGGCAGCTTGTCCCAGCGGAGTGGCAACGGTAAGTCCGTCTACGCTTTGTCCCAAGCCGAAGATACTGTCGCCTGACACCCATACAGCGTCACCGGACATCTTGGTCGGATATGCGAAGAACAGGAATGCACGAGTAATCAATGCTACATTGAATACATTCATCCCTGTACCACCGAATACTTCTTTTGCGAAAATTACAGAGAATGCAGTGGCTACGGCAAGAATCCACAGCGGACAATCTACCGGAACAATCATCGGGATCAATATACCGGAAACAAGGAACCCTTCCTGTATTTCTTCTTTTTTCCATTGAGCTACCACAAATTCAATACCCAAACCTACTACATAAGATACGATAATTTTAGGCAATACTTCCAGAAATCCGTAAGCAAACATTTCAATAAAACTACCTGCAGTATTAGTAACGTGGAAATGCTGGTAACCTACATTATACATACCGAACAGCAAAGCCGGTATTAACGAAATAACCACAATCGACATGATGCGTTTGCTATCGATTGCGTCATGTATATGCGTTCCCGTTTTCGCAGTCTTGTTGGGCACAAACAGGAATGTTTCGAAGCCGTCAAACACCGACTGGAATGCGTGGAATTTGCCGCCCTCTTCAAAGTTCGGCTTTATCTTATCGAGATAATTTCTTAACGCTTTCATTTATTAAATTGAGAATTGACAATTGAGAACCAAGAAAAAGCTATACTTGTGTTTACCTCTGAAGACATTTTCAAAAAGTCTCAATTATCATTTTTTTTAATTTTTAATCTATCATTTTTTAATTCTCTTATGCCATTTCTGAACGGAGCATATCGAGTCCGGCACGGACGATACGTTGCAGCTCCACCTTCGAAGAGCAGACAAATTCACAAAGGGCAAAATCTTCAGGAGCTACTTCATAGATGCCAAGAGCTTCCATACGGTCGATGTCACCGGCAATGATTGCTTTGATCAGATATTCGGGCAGGATATCCATCGGGAATACCTTATCGTATTCACCCGACATAATCATGTGACGTTCGCCACCTTTGATGCGGGCATCCAGCGTGTATTCCTTTTTACCCATCAACCAACTGAAATAAGAATGGCTGGCACTGAACTGGTTGAAGCGCGGCATGATCCATCCTAACATTTCGTGAATATTGTCACCTTCAGGGATAACAGTCAGTTGGCTATGGAATGCGCCCAAGAATCCGTTCGGAGAGACTTGCTTTCCCGTCAGCACATTACCGCTAATGTAGCGTAAACCTTTATCTTGTGTTACATTACCAGCAAACACGTTGGTGAGTAATGCACCGACCCGGAGTTTGCAATAGGCAGGTTTCAACACTTCGGAACCTGTCACAGCTACTGTACGGGTAAAATCTACATGCCCTGTATTGAAAAGGCGGCCAATGAAGATAACGGCTTGCGGATCAATAGTCCATACCGTTTCTCCCTTGGATATGGGATCGAGATGGTTGATCTGGACCCCTACATTACCAGCAGGATTCGGTCCGTCGAAAGCAGTGATTGTAACGTTCTTAGCCTGTGTCAGTGCGGCAGTGTTCTGTTTCACGCTGATACTCAGGTAGGTTTTTGCCAGTTTGGCAAGGGCGTCAAGTCCAGTCTGAAAGTTCGTTTCCTCACCCTTGAGGGCAAACTCAAAATCCGGTGCTAACGGGTTGGCATCGAATGCAGAAATAAAGATTCCTTTCGGAGTGACCGTCGGATCTGCAATGATGTCATAAGGACGCTGTTTGATAAACGCAAAAAGTCCCGCTTCCAACAAAGCGGTTTTCACAGCTTCAGCATCCAGCGAAGCAACATCTTTCTTTCCAAAATCTTCATAGTCCTGCTCTGTAGCAGCTTCCACTACGATGTTCAATACCTTGCGACGAACACCACGTTCCACACTCGTCACCACGCCACTCACCGGCGAAACAAATTTCACTTCAGGATGATACTTGTCGATAAACAAGGGTCCACCAGCCATTACATATTCCTGCTCTTTCACAACCACCTTAGGCGTCACTCCAGGAAAGTCATCGGGTACCAGTGCATAGAATCCCGGTTCTTTTACCGTTGTGTACGTTTCAGCAGCTTTACCTTTCAGGTTTATGTCAAGGCCTTTACGTAACTTTATTACATTTGCCATGCTATATAAAATAATGGTTTCACAAATTTGCCGCAAAAGTAATAAATAAGATTGGGATTCGGGAGGAAAAAAGAAAGGAATTACGGAAAAATATCCGTAATCTTTTTCGTGGTCGCACACAATATTCTATCAACCGTCTTATTCCGCAGAAATACGATTCTTTTTTTAGATTTATTATCTAAGAATATCAAACCCAATTGAAATAAAACAGTTTTATTTGCAGTCAAATTCCTCACAGAGAAATTATGAAGAAATATATAATAGGAATATTGATGCTGCTTCCATCCATCAATATGCTGCCAGCTGCGGCTGACAGCACAGCAGTAAAAAGCGATGAACTGCAAAAGGCTACAACTTCTATCAGTGATATTACGCCCACAGATATGGAAGACAGTCCGTCAGATACCATTCCTGCCCTTTCCAAGCGCGAGTTACATCGCCAGCGCGTAGCAAAACGAAATTTGCACTACAATATATTAGGCGGTCCCAGTTATACACCGGACTTCGGCTTGTTGGTAGGCGGTAGCGCACTGATGACATTCCGTATGAATCCGAGTGATACGACCCAACGACGTTCCGTAGTGCCGATGGCCATTGCATTGATATTCAAGGGCGGTTTGAACCTGATGACCAAACCGCAACTTTTTTTTAAAGGCGACCGTTTCCGCATCTTCGGCACCTTTTCTTATAAGAACACAATCGAGAATTTTTATGGTATCGGCTATTCCACTAATAAAAAGTATGAACGTGGAGAAGATACCAGCGAATATCGCTATAGCGGCATCCAAATAAATCCATGGTTCTTGCTCCGTTTGGGAGAAAGCAACTTCTTTGCGGGCCCCCAAGTCGATTTAAACTATGACAAAATTACCAGACCGGCTACCGGAATGATTAATGAGCCCTCGTATATAGCAGCAGGAAGTACAGAAAACGGATACAAAAATTTCAGCTCCGGACTCGGTTTCCTGCTGACGTATGACACACGTGATATTCCCGCCAATGCATATAGCGGAACCTACCTCGACTTCCGGGGAATGATGTATAATAAAGTAGTGGGAAGTGATAATAACTTTTACCGTCTGGAGATCGACTATCGCCAATACAAAACGGTAGGACGCCGCAAAGTAATAGCTTGGACAGTACAAAGCAAAAACGCATTTGGCGATGTACCCCTAACCAAATATGTACTTAGCGGAACCCCCTTCGATCTTCGCGGTTACTATATGGGACAGTTTCGCGACAAGTCCTCACATGTCATGATAGCCGAATACCGTCAGATGATAAATACAGACAAAAGTAATTGGGTAAAAAAGATGTTAAGCCATATAGGATATGTAGCTTGGGGAGGATGTGGATTTATGGGACCTGCTCCGGGCAAGATAGAAGGTGTGCTTCCCAACCTCGGAGTAGGGTTACGCATTGAAGTTCAACCCCGTATGAATGTACGCCTCGATCTCGGAAGAGACATGGTAAACAAGCAGAATTTGTTCTATTTTAACATGACGGAAGCTTTCTGATTGCCAAGAAGCAAAACGACTTATCAGCACATTAGACCTGTCTGATATTTCCTTAAATATCAACTTTAACAACAATAAAGACACTGAAGAGGAGGAACTTATAGAAAGTTTTAGTACATTTGCGATGGAATAAAAGCCACTAAAACTTAAAAAATGAATAATAATGGAGCAGACAGCCAATCAATCAACGCACTGATCGTTTTCAAAAAAAAAGGAGAAAACGACAATCCATTTGTCTCTGTCTTATGTGATGCTATCAGAACGGCTGGAATTAATGTGAGATACTCTCAAAAAGAATTTTGGGAATCGGACG